>CAJASG010000673.1 GCA_903944555.1 uncultured beta proteobacterium | reverse complement strand
GCATCACCGGCAAGACCGGTCAGTTCCACACTGAAAAGTGCCAGGAATACGCCAACGGCAAAAACTGTTTCGTTGCGGGTGTGAACCCCAAGAAGGCTGGCGAATCCATTTTTGGTATTCCAATTTTTGCCTCGGTCACGGAGGCTGCCAAGGATACCGGCGCCACCGTATCGGTCATTTACGTGCCACCAGCGGGCGCAGCTGCCGCCATCTGGGAAGCCGTTGAGGCTGATCTGGACCTGGCCATCTGTATTACAGAAGGCATCCCAGTCCGTGACATGCTGGAACTGCGCAATAAAATGCGCGCCAAAGAAGCGGCTGGCGGCAAGAAAACCTTGTTGCTTGGCCCCAACTGCCCTGGTTTGATCACGCCTGACGAAATCAAGATCGGCATCATGCCCGGTCACATCCACCGTGCCGGTCGCATTGGTGTGGTGAGCCGCTCCGGCACCTTGACGTATGAAGCCGTGGCGCAATTGACTGAAATCGGTCTGGGCCAGTCCAGCGCGGTCGGTATTGGTGGTGACCCCATCAATGGCCTGAAGCACATCGACATCATGCGTGCCTTCAATGACGATCCTGATACCGACGCAGTCATCATGATTGGCGAAATCGGTGGACCGGACGAAGCCGAAGCCGCTCGCTGGTGCAAGCTCAACATGAAGAAGCCTATCGTTGGCTTCATCGCTGGTGTGACCGCCCCTGCCGGCAAGCGCATGGGCCACGCCGGTGCCTTGATCTCTGGTGGCGCCGACACTGCGGATGCCAAGCTGGCAGTGATGGAAGAGTGTGGTTTCACCATCACGCGCAATCCTTCCGAGATGGCAAAATTGCTGAAGGCCTTGCTGAAGTAAAGCGCAGCCGTTCGATGTGAGAGGCTGCGTTCAGCAGCCCATCCCAACAAAGCCGGATCATCCTGATGGACAATCCGGCTTTGTTGTTGGTGTATCTTGGGCATTGATAGAGAAAGATAACGTGCAAGAATTCTTAACTGCGCATTTCTGGATAGCTGTTGGTCAGATCATTCTGATCGATATATTGTTGGGCGGCGACAACGCCGTTGTGATCGCGCTCGCGTGCCGTCAGTTGCCTGCCAACCTTCGCACCAAAGGCATTCTGTGGGGTACGGCTGGTGCGATTGTGTTGCGCGTGGTTCTGATTGCTTTTGCGTTGACCTTGTTGCAGGTGCCGTATTTGAAGTTGGTAGGTGCTGCGCTGCTGCTGTGGATTGGTGTCAAGTTGTTGGTGCCTCAGGACGACGATGAGCACTCCAATATTCAAAGTAGCGACAAGTTGTGGGCCGCGGTCAAGACCGTGATCGTGGCCGATTTGGTGATGAGCATCGACAATGTGATTGCTGTCGCGGGTGCTGCCGCCGGTGCAGGCGGTGAACACCAGTTGCCCTTGGTGATATTTGGACTCCTGGTCAGTATCCCGATTATTATTTCGGGGAGCCAGTTAGTACTCAAACTCATGGACCGTTTCCCCTTCATCATCACGGCGGGTGGCATGCTATTGGGCTGGATTGCTGGCACCATGGCACATAGCGACCCTGCGGTTGTGGGGTGGTTGCCGCAAACCAGGGAGTGGGCTTATGGCTTAGGAGTCGCCGGGGCACTGTTCGTTATTGCTGTCGGGTATTTGCAGAAAAAACGGTCGCCAGTGAAGGCGTGATCTGCGATCTGGTTGGTGGAGTGTTCTCGCCCTTCGTCGCTTGTCGGTCACCATTTGTCTAAAAATCACAAAAATCTGTGGAAAAGTCCCTTGTCGTCACGGGGTTCGTCTGCTAACGTAGCCCATTTCCGCGATCTATTGGTCGGGATTGTTTATGGGCTACCTGCACGGGCGGTGTGGGGTCCCACCAAGAAGATAAAGGGTACCAGTGGCGAAATCTTCATCTAAGACAGGGCCATTCTGGAGGTCGGATTGGTTCGCAGGCGTGGCGATCGTAGTCGCTGCCATCGTGCTCCATTTGTCGACTGACTTTATAGGTACTTTGGAGCGCCGCTTTTACGACTTCGCAAGTACCAGTACATCGCGCCAACCTTCAGACCGCATCGCGGTGATTGCCATCGACGATCAGAGCATTTCGAATATTGGGCGCTGGCCTTGGCCGCGTGATGTGCACGCCAAGCTCATCGACAAGTTGGCCGCCGCCAAAGCCAAAACCATAGTTCAAACCGCGTTTTTCTTTGAGCCGCAAGTGGACCCCGGTCTGGTGTTTATTCGGAAAATGAAAGAGGCGCTGGGCGCAACCCCTGACGCCAATGCTGCCAACGAGCAACTTGGCAAATTGATTGCCGAGGCCGAGGTCGCCCTCGATACCGATGCAGTGCTGGCCGCCAGTATGAAAAATGCCGGTAATGTGCTCGTCCCATCGGTATTTTCCTTGGGTGAGCAACAGGGCAATCCTGACAACCCGCTACCGCCATACGCATTAAAAAGTGCGATGGACGAAAACAGTGGTTTTTCCATCTCTGCGACGCGCGGGCAACAACCCATTGAATCCATTGGTACCGTCGCGGCCGGAATTGGGCATTTGAATCAGTTTCAGGATGTGGATGGCGCGGTTCGACTAGAGCCACTCCTCGTGAACTACTATGGGAAGGCGGTACCTTCCATGGCACTGCTGGCGGCCGTCAAAAGTTTGAATCTTTCTTCTGCGGATGTGCGGCTCAATGTAGGTGAGTCGGTGCAAATAGGCAAGTTGCGCGTCAAAACGGATGAGGTCGCTTTGATGTTGCCCCAGTTCTACAAAGGGCGGGAGGGCAAGCCCGCCTTTGCCGTAGATTCGTTCTACGATGTTCTCTCGGGCAAAATTCCAGCGACCAAATACGCAGACAAAATTGTGATCATTGGTGCGACGGCGGCGGGTGTTGGGGTGCAGTTTCCGGTGCCGGGCCATGCAGCCTTGTCGCCGGCAGAGACGATTGCCCACATCACGTCCAGCATCCTCAATGAGCATTTCATCGTGCAACCTGGTTGGGGGCTGTGGGTTACCTTAGGGGTTTTCCTGTTGGTCACCGGCTATGTGATCGCGGCTTTGCCGCGGCTATCGGCCGGTATGGCGGCGAGCGCGACGCTGGCACTTTTTGTCACGCTGCTGGTGGTGGAGTTTGGCCTGCTTTCTGTGGCGGCCACGTGGCTCAAGTTGGTATTCCCAGCAACGGTGCTGGTTTTGGGGCACCTCGCGCTGACCACCAAACGATTCTTGATGACCGAGGCAGGCAAAGTCAAGTCAGACGAGGAGTCGGCAGAAACCAACCGCATGATGGGGCTGGCCTTGCAGGGGCAGGGGCAACTGGACATGGCTTTTGATCGCTTTCGCCGGGTGCCCATGGCCGATGCTGTTATGGGCAATCTCTACAGCCTTGCACTAGACTTTGAGCGTAAGCGGCAATTCAACAAGGCAGAGTCGGTGTACCAGCACATGGCCGCGTTTGATAAGAACTACAAGGACATCCAAGCTAAGTTGAGCCGGGCCAAGAATCTGTCAGAAACCGTTATGCTGGGTGGTGGAAGCAGCCACCCAGGTGGCACCATGCTGTTGGATGGCGGCGCGGTTGAGAAGCCGATGCTGGGCCGCTACCAAGTTGACAAAGAGCTGGGTAAAGGCGCCATGGGTG
>CAJASG010000672.1 GCA_903944555.1 uncultured beta proteobacterium | reverse complement strand
TGGGGCTTGCCGTATTCAGCGGCCATGACTGGCGCGAAGCTGGTGTTTCCCGGCCCAGCAATGGACGGTAAGTCGATATTTGAGCTGATCGAGAACGAACGCGTCACGTTTGCAGCCGGTGTTCCTACCGTGTGGCAAATGATGCTGGGCCACATGCAGGCGGGCGATTTGCGGTTTTCCACGCTTAAACGCACGGTGATTGGCGGCTCCGCCTGTCCGCCGGCCATGATCACGGCATTCAACGATGTCTATGGCGTGGAAGTGCTGCACGCTTGGGGTATGACCGAGATGTCCCCACTCGGGACGGTCTGCACGCTCAAGAATAAACACCTGCCAATGACGCCTGAAGAGAAGATGAAGGTCCGCCTCAAGCAAGGGCGCGGCGTATTTGGCGTGGACATGAAGATTGTGGACGACGAAGGCCGTGAGCTGCCTTGGGATGGCAAGGCGTATGGCGACTTACTGGTCAAGGGGCCTTGGATCATCAGCGACTACTTCAAGGGGGAGGGCGGTTCGCCTTTGGTGGATGGTTGGTTTCCGACCGGCGACGTGGCCACCATCGATGCTGATGGCTACATGCAGATTACCGACCGCAGCAAAGATGTCATCAAGTCCGGTGGCGAGTGGATCAGCTCCATTGATGTGGAAAACATCGCCATGGCCCATCCGGCCGTTGCCATGGCAGCCTGCATTGGCATGAAGCACCCCAAGTGGGATGAACGCCCCATCATTGCGGTGATGAAGAAGCCCGGCGCAGAGGTGACGCGCGACGAGCTCATCGCCTTTTACGAGGGCAAGACTGCCAAATGGCAAATCCCGGATGACGTGGTGTTTGTGGATGCAATTCCTTTGGGTGGTACCGGCAAGATGCAGAAAACCAAGCTGCGTGAATTGCTGCGAGATTACAAATTGCCCACCGCGTAATTGCACCCCTTCCGTAGTCACCTTGGTGATATGGAATGGGGGAAACCCTTGGGTGGAGTCGTGCAAATACTTGTACGCTCCGCTAGTCTAATAATTTTTAGGAGATAGTTGATGAAATCTGTATTGAAGTTGGTTGCTGCCGCTGCTGTTGTTTTGTGCGCCCAATCCGCCATGGCCCAAAAGGGTGAGACGGTCAAAATTGGATGGATCGATCCCCTGACCGGTTTGATGGGCCCCGTGGGTTCCAATCAGCTCAAGAGCTTCCAGTTTTTCGCTGAAAAATTCAGCCAAAGCAACCCTGCGGGCGTTAAGTTCGAAGTTGTGGGTATGGACAACAAGCTCAGCCCTACGGAGAGCCTGAACGCCCTCAAATCCGCCATTGACCAAGGTGTGCGCTACATTGCGCAGGGCAATGGTTCCTCCGTGGCCGGCGCTTTGGTGGATGCTGTGAACAAGCACAACGAACGTAATCCAGGCAAGGAAATCATCTTCCTGAACTACGCCGCAGTGGACCCAGATCTGACCAACAGCAAATGCAGCTACTGGCACTTCCGCTTCGATGCAGACACCTCCATGAAAATGGAAGCACTGACGACCTTCATGACCGACAAAAAGGACATCAAGAAGGTCTACCTGATCAACCAGAATTACTCCCACGGCCAGCAAGTCGCGAAATATGCCAAAGAGATGTTGGGCCGCAAGCGCTCTGACGTTCAGGTCGTTGGCGAAGATTTGCACCCTTTGGCGCAAGTACGTGATTTCTCCCCTTACATCGCCAAAATCAAGGCCTCTGGTGCTGATACGGTGATTACCGGTAACTGGGGGTCTGACCTCTCGTTGCTGATCAAGGCGGCTAACGAAAACGGCTACACCGGCAATTTCTACACCTACTACACCGGCGTAACTGGCACCCCCACCGCTTTGGGCGCCAATGCAGCGGGACGTGTTTACCAGGTCGCATACAGCCACTACAACATGGGTGGCCAGATGGAAAAGTGGATGGGCGAGTTCAAGACCAAGTTCAGCGATGACTTTTACACGGGCTCCGTCATTTCCTTGTACAGCGCGTTGGGGGAAGCCATGGCCAAAGCCAAGTCCACCGACCCGGTCAAAGTGGCGGCAGCCATGGAAGGCATGAAATTCAAGAGCTTTAACGGTGAAGTCGAAATGCGCAAGACAGATCACCAGTTGCAGCAACCCCTGTTCCTCACGGTTTGGCAAAAGACGGACAAGAAGTTTGCCTACAGCCCTGAAAACACCGGCATGACTTTGGCTCCTGTCAAGACCTATGAATCTTACGTAGCCAGCACGCCAACCAGCTGCCAGATGAAGCGTCCAGGATAAGAGTTACCGCCGGTACTGCCGGTTTCAGGGCCCGATTGTTTTTGAATGCGGTCGGGCCTTTTTGTTTCTTGAAAGGTAATACCCGATGGAGTTCTTCATCATTTCCATGCTGAACGGTTTGAGCTACGGATTGCTCCTGTTCATGCTCAGCGCCGGTTTGACGCTTATTTTCAGCATGATGGGCGTACTCAACTTCGCCCATGCCAGTTTCTACATGGTGGGTGCCTATATGGGCTACACCCTGTCAGGCGTGTTTGGCTTTTGGCCCGCGTTGATTTTGGCCCCCATCATTGTGGGCGGCATGGGGGCTTATTTTGAGCGCTTGGCCTTGCGCCGGGTGCACAAGTTTGGCCATGTGGCAGAACTCCTGATCACGTTTGGGTTGTCTTACATTGTGTTGGAGTTGGTGCAACTGATTTGGGGCCGAACGGCGCTCGAATTCAAGCCGCCAGAGGCTCTGCAGGGCCCCGCATTCACCTTGGTCAATCACGCGGTGAATGGATTGAGCCTGATTTGGGGTGCAGCCCCTGCGGAAATGTGCAGCGCAGCAGATGCGGCCATTCGTATTGTGTGCTCACCGTTCCCTCTGACCCGTGGCTTCATGATGATCGTCGCCTTGCTGATGCTGATCAGCTTGTGGCTGTTGTTGACCCATACCCGTATCGGCTTGGTCATTCAGTCGGCGTTGACCCACCCGCACATGGCGGAATCCTTGGGGCACAACGTGCCACGCGTCTTCATGCTGGTGTTCGGCGCGGGAACAGGCCTGGCGGGTCTGGCGGGTGTCATTGGTGGCAGTACCTTCGTTACCGAGCCATCCATGGGGGCGACGGTGGGTTCGGTCATCTTTGTGGTGGTGGTGGTGGGTGGTTTGGGTTCACTGTCCGGTGCGTTCCTGGCCTCCTTGCTGATCGGGGTGATCCAGACTTTCGCTATTGCCTTTGACTACTCGGTGCTCACCGTAGTGGACCAGGTGGGGCTGAAACTCAGTGATGCCGTGCGCAACAGCTCACTCATTCAATTAACCCTTTCACAGATGGCGCCCATATTGCCCTACCTGTTTTTGGTGTTGATTCTTATATTTCGCCCCAAGGGCCTATTGGGTAAGCGGGAAGGCTAAACAGTATGAAATCAATGAATACGGGGCGCATTGTGGTGTGGGGTTCTTTTGCGCTCGTCTTGTTAATTGCGCCCCAGGTTTTTGGCAGTGGTCTGTCCATCACCATGCTCTCCCAGATGGGCATTGCCATCATTGCCTGCCTGTCCTACAACATGTTGTTGGGTCAAGGCGGAATGCTGAGTTTTGGTCATGCCGTGTACACCGGGCTTGGGTCCTACATGGCCATTCACGCACTGAATGCCGTGGGGCAGGGCAGCTTGCCAATCCCCGTCAGCATGGTGCCGCTGGTCGGTGGCGTGGCGGGAATGGGGTTTGCCGTGCTGTTCGGTTTTGTCACCACGCGCAAAGCCGGTAATACGTTTGCCATGATCACGCTGGGCATGGCTGAGCTGGTGTTTGCCATGTCGCTGATGTTCTCGGACTTCTTCGGTGGTGAAGCCGGTGTTTCATCCAATCGGGTGGTCGGACAAGCGTTCATGGGGGTCACCTTTGCCTCGGCAATCCAGGTGTACTACCTGATTGCGGTCTACACCTTCGTGGCCGTTGCCTTGATGTTTGCGTTTACCGGCACACCCCTGGGGCGCATGCTCAATGCGGTGCGCGACAACCCGGAGCGGGTCGAGTTCATCGGCTACAACCCACAGCGTGTGCGCTACACCGCGTTCATCATTGCCGGATTTTTTGCGGGAATTTCAGGTGGACTGGCCGCCCTGAATTTCGAAATCGTCACGGCCGAAGTGGTGGGTGCGGGTCGCTCGGGCGCCTATTTACTGTTCACCTTTTTGGGAGGGGCTACATTTTTCTTTGGACCCATCATTGGTGCCGTGCTCATGGTGCTGGCGTTCGTGCTGCTCAGTGAATTCACAAAAGCTTGGTTGTTGTACCTGGGGCTGATGTTCCTGTTCATGGTGATGTTCGCACCCGGCGGCATTGCCAGCCTGATCATGATGAACGTGCGGATTGCCAAATTTGGCAAACTGAAAGACCTGCTTTCTACCTATGCGGCGCTGGCGGTCACGGGGCTGTTTGGCCTCTTTGGAGTCGGTGCGCTGCTGGAGATGGTCTACCACCGTCAGCTGAACGCGGCCTTGGGTTCGGAGTTGCACTACCTGGGGGCGACTCTCGATTCAGCCCATATGGATAGTTGGATTTCCATGACAGCAGTCATGTTCGTCGGCTTCGGCGTGTTCGAACTGGTACGGCGCAGGTTTGTCAAGCAATGGAGCCTTGTACAGGAACAGATTGAAAATGAAATCAAGCGGAGGGAGGCACTGTGAGCGCTACGAATCAAAATATTGCGAAGCCAGCGCTGGAGCTGAAGGACCTACGTAAGAGCTTTGGAAAATCCGAAATCATTCGCGGGGTGAACCTGGAAGTGCGTGCGGGTGAGCGCGTGGCTGTGATCGGGCCCAACGGCGCCGGTAAATCGACTCTCTTCAACCTGATCAGCGGGCGCTTTGAAGCCAGCAGCGGTGACGTGATTTTGCACGGCCAGCGCATTAACGGGCTCAAACCGTACGAGATCAATCGCAAGGGGCTGTCGCGCAGTTTTCAGATCACCAACATCTTCCCGCAACTCAGCGTGTTCGAGAATTTGCGCTGCAGTGTGCTTTGGAGTTTGGGCTACAAATACACCTTCCTGAAATTTTTGGTCAATCTTGATGACGCCAATGCGAAAGCAAAGGAGTTGATGGAAATGATCAACCTGGACAAGAAGCGCGATGTGTTGGCCGTCAACCTGACCTACGCCGAACAGCGCGCGCTGGAGATTGGCATCACCATTGGTGGCG
The DNA here is from genome assembly GCA_903944555.1 of uncultured beta proteobacterium. Classification (GTDB taxonomy): domain Bacteria; phylum Pseudomonadota; class Gammaproteobacteria; order Burkholderiales; family Burkholderiaceae_C; genus Allorhodoferax. The sequence continues at coordinate 5,472 of CAJASG010000672.1, read as the reverse complement.
GTGCCAGTGTCATCTTGCTGGACGAACCCACCGCGGGCATGAGCCGCAGTGAAACCACCCGGTTCATTGCCCTCATCAAATCGGTAACGGAAGGCAAAACCCTGCTGACAGTGGAGCACGACATGGGGGTCGTGTTTGGACTGGCCGACCGGATTGCCGTGGTGGTCTATGGCGAGGTCATCGCCTTTGACACGCCGGATGCCGTGCGCGCCAATGCCAAGGTGCAGGAAGCGTATTTGGGCTCATCGGTTGCCGACGCACAGGCAGGAGGACACTGAAGTGTTGAAATTATCAAACGTGAATGCCTTTTACGGCAAAAGCCATGTGCTGCATGGCGTGGATATGCATGTAGGCCAGGGCGAAATCGTGGCCCTGCTGGGGCGCAATGGATCGGGTCGTTCCACCACGGCCAAAGCGATCATGGGCTTGGTTGCCTGCCAGGGCTCTGTGCAATGGAAGGGCAAAGAGACGCTGGGCTCCAAAACCTACGAAATCGCGCACTTAGGGATTGGCTACGTGCCCGAAAGCCGCGACGTGTTTCCCAAGCTCACGGTGCACCAAAATTTGCTGTTGGGTCAAAAGCGGGGGCAAACCAAGCCCCGCTGGACCTTTGAGGACATGTACCGCATGTTCCCGCGCCTCAAAGAGCGTGAGCACACCGAGGCCGGGGTCTTGTCCGGCGGTGAGCAACAAATGTTGACTTTGTGCCGCACGCTCATGGGCGACCCTGACCTCATCATCATTGACGAACCCACTGAGGGTCTTGCGCCCAAAATTGTGGAGTTGGTGGCCACCTACCTCAAAGAACTGCGCAAAGCCGGCATTTCCGTGCTGCTGATCGAGCAGAAATTGACCATCGCGATGGAGATTTCTGACCGGTGCTTTGTGATGGGCCACGGCAGCATTGTGTTCGAAGGCACCCCTGAGCAATTGCGTCTAAATACCGAAATCCGCAAGGAGTGGCTGGAAGTCTAGGGTGCTGCATTCGGGTTTGTCCCAACCGTGACATAACCCCAGGCAACGCCCTCCGTAAAGCCTCTACAATCTCTTAAAACGAACGGTCGTTCTATTTTCACTTTCTAGGAATTCAAGCATGACAGCCCAATACCAAGTCCATAGTGACGTCGCCGTAATAACGCTAACCAACCCGCCGGTCAACGGCCTTGGTTTATCCACCCGCCAAGGCATTGCCGATGGCATGGCAAAGGCCAATGCCGATGCTGCGGTGAAAGCCATTGTGATCACCGGTGCTGGCAAAGCATTCTCCGGCGGGGCCGACATCAAAGAGTTTGGTTCACCCCTTGCCATGCAGGAACCCAACCTGAACAGCGTGATTGCCGTGCTGGAAAACTCCCCCAAGCCCGTGATTGCCGCTATTCACACCGTCGTCATGGGTGGTGGTCTTGAGTTGGCCTTGGGATGCCACTACCGCGTTGCCGCCCCAGGCACCAGCGTGGCGTTGCCAGAAGTCAAGCTGGGTCTGTTGCCCGGTGCCGGTGGTACGCAGCGTTTGCCCCGCGTTTTGGGCGTGGAAGCCGCGCTGAACATGATCGTCAGCGGCGAACCCGTCAAGAGCGAAATGCTGGCCATGTTGCCTGGCCAAAAACTGTTCGACAAGATTGCTGCATCAGCAGAGTCGCTGGCGGAAGAAGCATTGGCGTTTGCCCGCTCAGTGGCAGACACACGCCCCTTGCCATTGGTGCGCAACTTGCCTTGCAAACACCCCTTGGGTGACGCGTATTTTGCGTTTGCCCGCAACATGGTCAAGGGCATGTCCAAGAATTTCCCCGCTCCCGCCAAGTGCGTGGATGCCGTGGAAGCCGCCACCAAAAACAAGTTCGACGCCGGCATGGCGGTTGAGCGCGATATCTTCATCAACCTGATGTGGACGGCCGAGAGCCGCTCGTTGCGTCATCTGTTCCTGGCTGAGCGTGCAGCATCAAAAATCCCGGATGTGCCCGCAGATACTGCGCAACGCGCTATCAACTCCATAGCGGTTATTGGTGCCGGCACCATGGGTGGCGGCATCGCCATGAACTTCCTCAACGCCGGTCTGCCGGTGGTGATGCTGGAGATGAAGCAGGAGGCGCTGGACCGCGGTGTGGCCACCATCCGCAAAAATTACGAAGCACAGGTCAAGAAGGGCAAACTCAAGGCCGACAAGTACGAGCAGCGCATGGCACTGCTCCAGACCACGCTGAGCTACGACGACCTGGGCAGCGCTGACCTGGTGATCGAGGCGGTGTTTGAGGAGATTGGTGTCAAGGAAACGGTGTTCAAGCAACTCGACCGCGTGATGAAGCCTGGCGCCATCCTGGCCAGTAACACCTCCACACTCGACGTTGACAAGATCGCCAGCTTTACCAGCCGGCCGCAAGACGTGGTCGGCCTGCATTTCTTCAGCCCGGCCAACGTGATGAAACTGCTCGAAGTGGTGCGCGGCGCCAAGACGGCCAAGGACGTGCTGGCCACGGTGATGGCGCTGGCCAAGACCATCCGCAAGACGGCGGTGGTGTCGGGCGTGTGCGACGGCTTTATTGGCAACCGCATGATCGAGCAGTATGGCCGCCAGGGTGGCTTTTTGCTGGACGAAGGCTGCACGCCCGAGCAGGTCGACCGTGCCATCGAGAAATTCGGCTTTGCCATGGGCCCGTTCCGCATGGGCGACCTGGCGGGCAATGACATTGGCTGGGCCATCCGCAAGCGCCGTGCGCTGGAAAGGCCGGGCATGAAGTACAGCAAAACCGCCGACCTGCTGTGCGAGAAAGGGCGCTTTGGCCAGAAAACCGGCGCCGGCTGGTACGACTACGTGGCCGGTAAGCGCGATGCTATTCCCAACGCTGAGGTGGTGCAGATGATCGAGGCGCACCGGGCCTCACTGGGTATCACGCCGCGCAAAATCTCGGATGACGAGATTGTCCAGCGCCTGGTTTATTCGCTGGTCAATGAGGCCGCGCACATTCTGGAAGAGGGCATTGCCTCCAAGGCCAGCGACATCGACATGGTCTACCTGATGGGTTACGGTTTCCCAATCCATCGTGGCGGCCCGATGAACTACGCCGACCAGGTCGGCCTGTTCAATGTGGTGCAGAGCATGGGCCGTTTTGCCCAGAACCCACGCGACGATACTGCCTTCTGGCAACCGGCGCCCCTGCTCGCCCGCCTCGCCGCCGAAGGCAAAACCTTCAACTGATTTGAACCAGAGGACTCCACCATGTCATCCGCCGTTATTGTCTCCACCGCCCGCACCCCACTCGCCAAAAGCTGGAAAGGTTCGTTCAACATGACCCATGGCGCCACGCTGGGCGGCCACGCCGTGCAGCACGCCATTGCCCGCGCCGGCATTGAGGCCGCTGAGGTCGACGACGTGATCATGGGTTGCGCCACGCCCGAGGGCGCCACTGGCGCCAACATCGCGCGCCAGGTGGCCCTGCGCGCCGGCTGCCCGATCACCGTCTCCGGCATGACCGTGAACCGTTTTTGTTCCTCGGGCCTGCAGACCATCGCCTTGGCGGCGCAACGCGTGATCGCCGGTGAGGGCGATGTGTATGTGGCCGGTGGCGTGGAAAGCATCTCCTGCGTGCAACAGGAAATGAACCAGCACATGCTGGCCGACCCGTGGCTGGTCAAGAACAAGCCAGAAATTTATTGGAACATGCTGCAGACCGCCGAGAACGTGGCCAAGCGCTACGGCATTGGTCGTGACGCCATGGACGAGTACGGCGCTGCCAGCCAGCAACGCGCCACTGCCGCGCTGGCCGCCGGCCTGTTCAATGACGAGATCGCCCCCATCACTGTGACCATGGGCGTGGCCGACAAGGTGATGGGCCTGACCACCAAACAAGTGACGGTCAGCTTTGATGAAGGCATCCGCGACGGCACCACCAAAGAAGGCATCAGTGGCCTGCGCTCGGCCCTGCCGGGCGGCCTGATCTCGGCCGGAAATGCCAGCCAGTTTTCGGACGGCGGCGGCGCCTGCGTCGTCATGTCTGAAGCGCTCGCCGAAAAGAAAGGCCTGAAGCCACTGGGCCGCTTTCTGGGCTTTGCCGTGGCCGGCTGCGAGCCCGATGAGATGGGCATCGGCCCGGTGTATGCCATCCCCAAGGTGTTGGCGCGGCTGGGCCTGACGGTGGCTGACATTGACCTGTGGGAACTCAACGAAGCCTTTGCGGTGCAGGTGATCTATTGCCGCGACAAGCTGGGTATCCCGGGGGATCGCCTCAATGTCAACGGTGGCGCGATTGCGGTCGGCCACCCCTATGGCGTCAGCGGCCAGCGCCTGACCGGCCACGCCCTGATCGAAGGCCGCCGGCGCGGCGCCAAGCGGGTCTGCGTCACCATGTGCATCGGTGGCGGCATGGGTGCCGCTGGCGTGTTCGAGGTGCTGTAAGGCTGCCATGAATTTGCGCTCGACGGTCGATTTTTTGCTGTACCAGTGGCTGGAGGTGCCGGCCCTGACGCAGCGGGCCCGCTTCGCTGACCACTCCCGCGATACTTTTGACGCGGTGCTGGACACCTGCGAGCGCATTGCGCGTGACAAGTTCGCGCCGTTCAACCGGCTGGTCGACACGCAGGAGCCGCATTTCGACGGGGAGCGCGTGGTGTTGCCGGCGGCGACGCAAGAGGCTGCGCAGGCCTACGCCGCCTCGGGCATGCTGAGTGCCGCGCAAGACTACGAGCACGGCGGCATGCAGCTGCCCTACACGCTGGAGGCCGCGGCCAATGCCTTCTTTGCCTGCGCCTCGGTCAGCATTGGCTCGGGCATGCTCACCACCGGCAACGCCAACTTGCTGATGGTGCATGGCACGGTGCAGCAGCAGGCTGCCTTCGCGCGCCATGAGTTCTCAGGCCGCTTCTCGGGCACCATGTGCCTGTCGGAGCCGCAGGCGGGCTCGTCGCTCAGTGATGTCGCCACGCGGGCGCTGCCCGACGGCCCCGATTTTGCTGCCGACCCGCTTGGAGCCCGCTACCGGCTCAAGGGCAACAAGATGTGGATCTCGTCGGGCGACCACGAGCTGACTGAGAACATCATCCACCTGGTGCTGGCCAAGATTCCCGGGCCGGATGGCAAGCTGGTGGCTGGCACGCGCGGCATCTCGCTGTTCATCGTGCCGAAAATACTGGTCGATGCCGAGGGCGCGCTCACCGGCGAGCGCAATGACGTGGCGCTGGCCGGTCTGAACCACAAGCTCGGCTGGCGCGGCACCACCAATTGCCTGCTCAATTTTGGCGAGGGCAAGTACCCGGTGCGGCCGCAGGCCGATGGTCCGTTGACAGGCGGCGCCGGTGCCATTGGCTACCTGGTGGGGCAGCCGGGCGAGGGTCTGCGCTGCATGTTCCACATGATGAACGAGGCGCGCATCGGCGTTGGCATCGCCGCCACCATGCTCGGCCTGGCGGGTTACTACGCCTCGCTCGATTACGCCCGCAACCGGCCGCAGGGCCGCCCCATTGGCAGCAGTGGCAAGGACG
>CAJASG010000671.1 GCA_903944555.1 uncultured beta proteobacterium | reverse complement strand
ATGCAGCGGGTTGGGCTGAAAGTGGGCGACCGCGTGTGTGCCTTGGTGGCCGGTGGTGGCTATGCCGAGTACTGTGTTGCACCTGTGGCCCAGTGTCTACCGGTTCCAGAGGGTTTGAGCGATGTTGAGGCGGCCAGTTTGCCAGAAACATTTTTCACAGTCTGGAGCAATGTGTTTGACCGTGGTGCATTGAAAAGCGGTGAAACCTTTTTGCTTCAAGGCGGCAGCAGCGGCATTGGCGTGACGGCTATCCAGTTGGCCAAGGCGCTGGGCGCTACCGTGATTGTCACGGCCGGAAGTGATGAAAAGTGTGCTGCTTGTGTGGCATTGGGCGCCGACCATGCTATCAACTACAAGACCCACGACTTTCAAGCGGAAGTATTGCGCTTGACGGAGGGCCGTGGGGTGGACGTGGTGCTGGATATGGTGGCTGGCAGCTATGTTGCCAAAGAGGTCGCGTGCATGGCGGAGGATGGTCGTTTGGTCATCATCGGCGTGCAGGGTGGTGTGCAAAGCGAGTTCAATGCGGGTTTGGTGTTGCGTCGCCGTTTGACCATTACCGGTTCAACACTTCGGGCGCGGCCTGTGGCTTTCAAGGAGGCCATTGCACAGGCTTGTTTGAAGCAGGTGTGGCCTTTGATTGCGGCCGGACGCATCAAGCCAGTGGTGCACAGTGTGTTTGCGGCAGTCGATGCTTCGCTTCCGACGGGTAGCCAAGCGTCGCGTGCCCATGCATTGATGGAATCCAATCAGCATGTCGGAAAAATTGTTTTGACTTGGAGTGCAACATGAAAAAATTGATCGCGGGAAATTGGAAGATGAATGGCTCGATCGCATCCAATGCGGTACTGGTGCAATCGCTCCTGGAGGGTACAGCGGCATCTCAATGTTTGGTGACTGTCTGTGTGCCAGCCCCCTACTTGGCCCAGGTTCAGGCATTGGTTGCGGGCAGTGGAATTGACTTGGGTGCACAAGATGTATCCCAGCATGAATCTGGCGCCTATACCGGCGAAGTATCTTGCGCGATGTTGCGGGATTTTGGTGTCCGGTATGCCATCGTTGGGCACTCTGAACGACGCCAATACCATGGCGAGACGGATGCCGTGGTCGCAGAGAAAGCGCAGCGTGCATTGGCTGCGGGCATTACCCCGATTGTCTGTGTGGGCGAGACCTTGGCGGAGCGTGAGGCGGGTCGCACGGAAGAAGTTGTCAAACGCCAGCTGGCCGCCGTCATTCATACCAATGGACATTGCATCAGTGAGATTGTGGTGGCGTACGAGCCTGTTTGGGCTATTGGTACCGGTAAGACGGCCAGTCCCGAACAAGCCCAGCAAGTGCATGCCGTGTTGCGTGCACAACTGCGTGCCGCCAGTGCACAGGCTGATCGGGTGCACATTTTGTACGGCGGCAGTATGAATGCGGCAAACGCTGCGCAACTGCTGTCCCAGCCCGACATTGACGGTGGTCTGGTGGGTGGAGCCGCCCTCAAAGCGGTAGATTTTTTAACCATCATCGCGGCAGCCCAATAAAACGGGACTGGCGTTTGTTTTGTATTTAGGAGAAGAGCATGAGTATTTTGGTAACGATTATTTTGACGGTGCAAATGCTGTCCGCCCTGGCCATGATTGGCTTGATTTTGGTGCAGCACGGCAAAGGTGCGGACATGGGTGCCGCGTTTGGTAGCGGGGGTTCCGGGAGTCTGTTTGGAGCCAGTGGAAGCGCCAATTTTTTGTCTCGCACCACTGCGGTGCTCGCTGCCGTGTTCTTTGTTTGTACCTTGGCATTGGCCTATTTTGGCAATCTGCGTCCTGCAAGTTCCGGCAGTGTTTTGGAGGGGGTTGCAGTAGAGGCTCCAGCGAGCGCTACCCCAGCCGCTGTACCCGTTGCGCCAGCTTCAGGTGCAGCCCAAATTCCTTCCAAATAATTGCCATATTAATTGCCTTGCCCCTGCGGGAAGTGGGGTAAATCAGGGTAAACTCTAAGCTTGTCAGATGAGCAAAAGCCGCAAGGTTCCTCACGCAATTTAGACAACTGAGAGCCGCCGTCGTGGTGAAATTGGTAGACACGCTATCTTGAGGGGGTAGTGGCGAAAGCTGTGCGAGTTCGAGTCTCGCCGACGGCACCAAACAACTTTGCTTGTCCATGCATATGCATGGGTGGGCATGTAACGGTGATCAGAATTTCTAGATGAACCTCGATCAATATCTTCCCGTCCTTTTGTTTATCTTGGTCGGCGTTGCCATCGGTGTAGTCCCTCAAGTGATTGGCTACATCTTGGGCCCCAATCGTCCCGATGCGGCAAAAAATTCCCCTTATGAGTGTGGCTTCGAGGCATTTGAAGATGCCCGTATGAAGTTTGACGTTCGCTATTACCTTGTGGCGATATTGTTCATCTTGTTCGATTTGGAGACGGCTTTTCTCTTTCCGTGGGCGGTGTCGCTCAAGGAAATTGGTTGGTTTGGGTTTTTGATTGGTGCGGAGTTTGTGGCTGTTTTGACCATTGGCTTTGTGTACATGTGGAAAAAAGGCGCTCTGGACTGGGAGTAACAGGATGATCGAAGGTGTATTTAAAGAAGGTTTCGTCACGACCAGTTATGACTCGGTGATGAACTGGGCCAAGACGGGGTCCATCTGGCCTATGACTTTTGGTTTGGCTTGTTGTGCGGTAGAAATGATGCATGCCGCATGCGCCAGATATGACATCAGTCGTTTTGGAGCGGAGGTGTTTCGCGCCAGTCCTCGTCAGTCAGACTTGATGATTGTGGCTGGTACATTGACCAATAAAATGGCGCCCGCCTTTCGTAAAGTCTATGACCAGATGTCGGAGCCGCGCTATGTGATCAGCATGGGATCCTGTGCCAATGGTGGTGGTTACTACCATTACAGCTATTCCGTTGTTCGGGGTTGCGATCGTGTGGTTCCGGTTGATGTCTATGTTCCAGGTTGCCCTCCAACGGCTGAGGCACTGATTTACGGCATTTTGCAGCTTCAGCAAAAAATTCGCCGAACCGCAACCATTGCTCGGGTCTAAAGGAAAGTATGTCAGCATTTGCCATTCATCCTGAGACGATCCGGACCGCTGTCACAGTGGCCTTGGGTGAGAAAATTAAGCGTATCTCCATCAAATTGGGGGAGGTGACTGTCGTAGTGGCTGCTGCGGATTACCATTCTGCCGCTTTGGCGTTGCGTGATGCGCCTGGTTGCAAATTTGAGCAGCTCATTGATTTGTGCGGGGTGGATTATTCTGAGTACCCTGCGGCGGCTGATGATGGTATGCGCTTTTGTGTGGTTACCCATCTGTTGTCGGTGAGTTTGAATCAACGCATTCGTTTGAAAGTGTTTGCGCCTGATGAAGCGATGCCGCTGGTTGCCTCCGTCAATGACATCTGGAATGCGGCCAACTGGTTCGAGCGGGAGGCGTTCGACCTGTTTGGTATTGTTTTTGATGGGCACACCGATCTGCGACGAATTTTGACGGACTACGGTTTCATTGGTCACCCCTTTAGAAAAGATTTTCCGACCATGGGGCATGTGGAAATGCGCTACGACGCGGAGCAGGCGCGCGTTATTTACCAGCCCGTCACGATCGAAATCCGCGAGATTACTCCGCGTGTTGTTCGTGAAGATAACTACGGGGGCTTGCAGTAAGCATTTCGAAGCATGGCTGAAATAAAGAATTACACCCTCAACTTTGGTCCTCAGCATCCAGCTGCCCACGGCGTCTTGCGCTTGGTGTTGGAGTTGGATGGTGAAGTTATACAGCGCGCTGACCCGCATATCGGGTTGCTGCATCGCGCTACGGAAAAATTGGCAGAAACCAAGACCTACATGCAGGCATTGCCTTACATGGATCGTTTGGACTACGTGTCGATGATGTGCAATGAGCACGCGTATTGTTTGGCAATTGAAAAGTTGCTGGGCATTGAAGTGCCGGTGCGTGCGCAGTACATTCGCGTCATGTTTGCCGAGATTACCCGGTTGCTTAACCATTTGATGTGGCTAGGTTCGCATGGCAATGACTGCGGTAGCTCGACTATTTTGATCTACACGTTCCGCGAGCGAGAAGATCTGTTTGATATGTACGAGGCCGCCAGTGGCGCGCGTATGCATGCTGCGTATTTCCGCCCGGGTGGCGTCTATCGGGATTTGCCCGATACGATGCCCCAGTTCAAGGCAAGTCGTGTACGCAATGCCAAGGGTGTTGCCCAGCTCAATAGCAACCGCCAGGGTTCTTTGCTGGATTTCATTGAGGACTTTACCCAGCGGTTTCCTGCGTGCATGGAGGAGTACCACACGCTGTTGACGGAAAACCGTATCTGGAAGCAGCGAACGGTCAACATCGGCGTGGTGACTCCTGAGCGAGCCTTGAATATGGGTTTCACGGGTCCCATGCTGCGGGGCTCCGGGATTGCATGGGACTTGCGTAAGAAACAGCCCTACGATGTTTACGATCAGATGGATTTTGATATCCCGGTTGGTAAAACGGGTGATGTTTACGACCGCTATCTTGTACGGATGGAGGAGATGACGCAGTCCAATCGCATCATCAAGCAGTGTGTTGCTTGGCTCAAGGCCAATCCAGGTCCCGTGATCACGGACAACTACAAGGTGGCACCACCTTCCCGTGAATCCATGAAGACTAATATGGAAGGCTTGATTCATCACTTCAAGCTGTTCAGTGAAGGCTTTCACGTACCCGAAGGCGAAGCCTATGCCGCCGTTGAGCATCCAAAGGGTGAGTTTGGCATTTACATCGTTAGTGATGGAGCCAATAAGCCTTACCGTTTGAAAATACGTCCGCCAGGATTTGTCCATTTGGCTGGTTTGAATGAAATGGCCAGTGGTCACATGATTGCGGATGCCGTGTCAATTATTGGCACCATGGACATCGTTTTTGGGGAGATTGACCGATGATCTCTGACGCTACCAAAGAGCGCTTCGCCAAAGAAGTCGCCAAATACCCTGCAGATCAAAAGCAGTCAGCCGTTATGGCTTGTCTTGCGATCGTTCAGCAGGAGTTGGGTCATGTCAGTACCGACAGTGAAAAAGTGATTGCTGAGTATTTGGGTATGGCTCCTATTGCTGTGCACGAAGTCACCACTTTTTACAACATGTACAACCAGCATCCCGTCGGTAAATACAAGCTCAACGTTTGTACCAACCTTCCTTGCCAATTGCGTGATGGTGCACGAGCCCTTCATTATCTTGAAAAGAAGCTAGGTATCTCCATGGGTGAGACGACTGTGGATGGCCTGTTTACTTTGCAGCAGAGCGAATGTTTGGGGGCTTGTGCGGATTCCCCTGTGATGTTGGTCAATGACCGATCCATGTGCAGTTTCATGACTGACGAAAAGATGGATCAATTGGTAGACGGCCTGCGTGCAGCGGAGGGTAAGCAATGAATGCCGACAGCCTTCTTTCTCAATTCCAGGCGACTGGCGTACAGACCTGCTTTCACGATCGGCACATCAGCCCGCAAATCCTTGCGGGCTTGAATGGATCCAATTGGCAGCTCAAGGACTACGAGGCGCGTGGTGGGTATTTGGCGCTGCGCAAGATACTCGGCAAGGATGGGGCTCCGGTCGCGAATGACACCGGCGTGGCCGGTCTGACGCAAGACCAGGTGATTGCCATCGTCAAAGAGTCCGCACTTCGTGGTCGTGGTGGTGCAGGTTTTCCCACGGGGCTCAAATGGAGCTTCATGCCGCGTCAGTTCCCCGGTCAGAAGTACCTGGTTTGTAACTCGGATGAAGGTGAGCCTGGCACATGCAAGGATCGTGACATCCTGGAGTTCAACCCGCATATCGTTATTGAAGGTATGATCATCGCCGCCTACGCGATGGGCATCTCTGTAGGATACAACTATATCCACGGCGAGATTTTCTCCGCCTACGACCGTTTTGAGGAGGCGTTGGAAGAAGCGCGCGCTGCGGGTCTGTTGGGTAACAACATTCTGGGTAGCAGTTTCAGTTTCCAATTGCACGCCGCCCATGGTTTTGGCGCGTACATCTGCGGTGAAGAAACCGCATTGCTGGAATCACTGGAAGGCAAGAAAGGGCAACCGCGTTTCAAACCGCCATTTCCGGCAAGTTTTGGTTTATACGGCAAGCCAACGACGATCAACAATACCGAAACGTTTGCAGCGGTTCCCTGGATCATTCGCAACGGCGGTCAGGCGTATCTGGAGTGTGGAAAGCCGAACAATGGCGGTACCAAAATTTACTCCATTAGCGGTGATGTAGAGCGCCCCGGTAACTACGAAATTCCCATGGGTACACCGTTTTCCAAGTTGTTGGAGTTGGCGGGTGGCGTACGCGAAGGTCGTCAACTCAAGGCGGTCATACCTGGCGGCTCATCCTCGCCCATATTGCCTGCAGCCATCATGATGGAATGTACGATGGACTATGACTCGATCGCAAAGGCCGGGTCCATGCTGGGCTCCGGAGCGGTGATCGTTTTGGATGACAGTCGTTGCATGGTTAAGAGCCTGCAGCGCTTGAGTTATTTCTATATGCACGAGTCGTGCGGACAGTGCACACCTTGCCGCGAGGGAACCGGTTGGTTGTCGCGCGTCGTTGATCGTATCGAAACCGGGCATGGTCGCCCGAGCGATATGGATTTGCTCAATTCGGTTGCAGAGGACATTCAGGGGCGAACCATTTGTGCCTTGGGTGATGCTGCAGCGATGCCAGTACGCGCCATGATCAAGCACTTCCGCCATGAATTTGAATACCATGTAGCGCACAAGACCTGCATGGTCCCAGCCTACGTCTGAGCGAGTCCCAAGATGATTGAAATTGAACTCGACGGCAAAAAAGTTGACATTGTTGAAGGCAGCATGATCATGCATGCCGCCGACAAAGCGGGAACCTATATCCCCCATTTTTGCTATCACAAGAAACTGAGTATTGCTGCAAGCTGCCGCATGTGTTTGGTGGATGTGGAAAAAATGCCCAAACCCATGCCAGCCTGTGCCACCCCGGTGACACAAGGAATGATTGTTCGTACAAAGAGCGACAAGGCGGTTAAGGCTCAAAAGTCGGTGATGGAGTTCTTGTTAATCAATCATCCGTTGGACTGCCCAATTTGTGATCAGGGCGGTGAGTGTCAATTGCAGGATTTGGCCGTTGGCTATGGTTCCTCTTCATCTCGCTACGAAGAAGAGAAGCGGGTTGTTGCTGTTAAGGATGTGGGCCCCCTGATATCCATGCAGGAAATGAGCCGTTGCATTCATTGCACCCGGTGTGTTCGGTTTGGACAGGAAATCGCAGGGGTGATGGAGCTCGGTATGTCGAACCGCGGAGAGCATGCCCAGATCGAAACCTTTGTTGGCAATTCGGTGGATTCCGAGCTCTCGGGAAACATGATCGATATTTGCCCGGTTGGCGCGCTGACCAGTAAGCCGTTCCGCTATAGCGCCCGTACTGGGGAGTTGTCGCGTCGTAAGTCTGTTAGTCCCCATGATTCATCGGGTGCTAATTTGATCGTTCAGGTCAAAGGCAATAAGGTGATGCGCGTGGTTCCCTTGGAGAACGACGCGGTCAATGAATGCTGGATTGCGGATCGCGATCGCTTTTCTTACGAAGCATTGAATGGTGACGAACGTCTGACGACCCCTATGCTGAAGCAGGGCGGCAAGTGGACGAACGTCGATTGGCAGACCGCGTTGGAATATGTCGCCAATGGGCTGTTAGAGATCAAAGCCAACCATGGGGCTTCGTCAATAGGTGCATTGGTCAGCCCACACAGTACCCTCGAAGAGTTGTTCCTTGCGAGCACATTGGTTCGAGGCTTAGGCAGCGAAAACGTGGACTACCGACTGCGAAATGCTGAATTTCCTCCGGTTTCTGGTGTGCGGTATTTGGGAACTTCGGTTGCTTCTTTGTCCCAGTTGCAGCGTGCTCTGATCGTTGGCTCCAATTTGCGGAAAGACCATCCACTCTTTGCACTGCGCATTCGTCAGGCTGCCAAGCTCGGTTGTGTGGTCAGTTCGGTAGGGGCATCCGAGCCGGATTGGGCAATGTCGGTCGCCAATTCGCTGGTGGCTCCGAGCACACAATGGGTGCAAGCGATGGCTGATATCGCGGTTGCTGTGGCTGCTCAGAAGGGGGTCGCTGCTCCCGTTGCTGGTTCCGACACGCTTGTCGCCAAAGCCATTGCCACGTCACTTCTGTCTGGCGAACGCAAGGCCATTTTGTTGGGAAATGGAGCTGCTCACCACGCGCAGGCGTCCAGTCTCTTGGCATTGGCAAACTGGATTGCTGGCGAAACCGGTGCAACGGTTGGATACCTTACCGAAGCTGCCAACACGGTTGGCGCGCAGGTGGCCGGCGCAACACCTGGCAAAGACGGACTGAACGCAGGTCAAATGTTGGCCGGTGGCTTGAAGGCAGTGGTGTTGCTGAACAACGAACCTGTTTTTGACTCGGCAGCCGGGGCTGCTGCTGCGCAGACTTTGGGCAATGCCGAAATGGTGGTTACTCTGAGTCCTTTCAAGACGAATATGGAATTCAGTGATGTGCTGTTGCCCATTGCTCCTTTTACCGAAACTTCCGGCACGTTTGTAAACGCCGAAGGGCGAGTTCAAAGCTTCCATGCGGTGGTCAAGCCTTTGGGTGAAACCCGTCCAGCATGGAAGGTTTTACGGGTGCTCGCCAATTTGCTGAAACTTCCAAACTTTGAATTCGAATCCTCACAGGATGTATTGACCCATTTGCACTTAGGTGCAACGGATTCAACGGTTCATATACCGGTTGAAAAGTTGAGTAATGCCTACCAGGCTGAGGTTGAACTGTCTGTGTGTACGGTGGAGCCCGTGGTGGCTGCGATATACCAGTTGGACGGCATCGTTCGTCGCGCAAGCTCTTTGCAGTTGACTGCAGATGCACAGACGGCGTCAATCCAAACTGCGCAAGAGGAGTTGGCATGATCGATAGCTTGTACAACTTGGGGCTGGGCCTGTCTGCTTTGACGTGGTGGGCATCCATTGCGTGGCCGGTGATCTGGACCTTGATAAAAATCGTGGTCGTTGTGTTGCCCCTCATGGGTGCTGTTGCCTATCTGACTTTGTGGGAACGAAAATTCCTGGGGTGGATGCAAGTGCGGTTGGGGCCTAACCGTGTTGGACCTTGGGGTTTGCTGCAGCCCATTGCGGATGCATTGAAGCTGATGACCAAAGAAATTTTGGTGCCTTCCGCCGCGAACAAGGGTTTGTTTTTTATCGGTCCCGTTTTAACCATCATGCCTGCCATGGCTGCATGGGCAGTGATTCCATTTGGGCCCGACATTGCGTTGGCCAACGTTAACGCGGGTTTGCTCTTTGTCATGGCAATTACCTCCATGGAAGTTTATGGCGTGGTCATCTCTGGATGGGCGTCTAACTCCAAGTACGCCTTTTTGGGTGCCTTGCGAGCGTCGGCGCAGATGGTTAGCTATGAAATCGCGATGGGATTTTGTTTGGTTATTGTGCTGATGGTGTCCTCCAGCATGAATCTGACGGATATCGTTACCGTGCAAGGCAAAGGCTATTTCGCCCAAATGGGTCTGAGTTTACTGTCCTGGAACTGGCTGCCCCTGTTGCCTGGTATCGTGTTGTATGTGATTTCAGGTATGGCTGAGACCAATCGCCATCCGTTTGACGTGGTAGAAGGCGAAGCGGAAATCGTGGCCGGCCACATGGTCGAGTATTCAGGTATGTCATACGCCATGTTCTACCTGGCCGAGTACGCGAATATGTGGCTTGTGTCCATTCTTGCCGCCATCCTGTTTTTGGGTGGATGGTTGTCCCCCATCGATCACGCACTGGTGAATTGGATTCCTGGTTGGATTTGGCTGGGACTCAAGACTTGTGCCGTAGTCAGTTTGTTCATTTGGGTGCGGGCAACATTCCCACGTTTCCGCTATGACCAGATCATGCGATTGGGTTGGAAAGTATTCATCCCGGTTACTCTTGTTTGGCTGCTTGTGGTCGGTGCCTGGATGCAGACTTCCTTCAACATTTGGAAGTGAGGAGTTCACCCATGTCTTCAAACACCGTGGCTTACAAGCCCTCTGCTTTCTCTGTCAAAGACTTTCTCTACAGCTTTTTGTTGGTGGAGTTGTTTAAAGGAATGGCGCTCACAGGGCGGTATGCGTTCCGTAGGAAAGTGACCATTCAGTTTCCGGAAGAGAAAACCCCTTTGTCGCCCCGTTTTCGTGGACTTCATGCTTTGCGACGTTACGAGAACGGCGAAGAACGCTGCATTGCCTGCAAGTTGTGCGAAGCAGTATGTCCTGCGATGGCGATCACGATCGAGTCCGAAGTGCGTACTGATGGCTCACGTCGTACCTCCCGCTACGACATTGATTTGACCAAGTGTATTTTTTGCGGATTTTGTGAGGAGAGTTGTCCAGTGGATTCCATTGTGGAAACTCATATTCTTGAGTACCACGGTGAAAAACGCGGTGATTTGTATTTCACCAAGGACATGCTGTTGGCCGTTGGCGATCGCTACGAGAGCGAGATTGCGGCCAACAAGTCGGCAGATGCCAAGTACCGCTGATATGGTCCTAGAAAGTTATTGATTATGAGTGTCACGACCGGTCTTTTCTATCTGTTTTCTTCCGTTCTACTGTTTGCGGCCTTTCGCGTTATTACGGCGCGTAACCCGGTGCATGCGGCCTTGTTTCTGGTGTTGACGTTTTTCCAGGCCGCGATGGTTTGGATGCTGCTTAAAGCTGAGTTTCTGTCTATTACGCTGGTTCTTGTCTACGTAGGTGCGGTGATGGTGCTGTTCCTGTTTGTTGTGATGATGATGGATATCAACGTAGAGAACTTGCGCGCTGGTTTTTGGAAGAATTTCCCACTTGCTGCGATCGTTGGTGTGGTTATTGCGCTGGAAATGGCTGCAGTATTGATGGGCGGTTTCAAGACCATCGACGACCCCCATAGCGCAACTAACACTGCAACTGCCGTCGCGGGTTATTCCAACACCAAGGAGTTGGGGAAACTTTTGTATACCCAGTACCTTTATCCCTTGGAGGTAGCAGCGGCGATTCTTTTGGTCGCAATGATTGCGGCGATCGCCTTGACGCTGCGTGCTCGCAAGGACAGCAAGTACGTCTATGCGGGTGACCAGGTGCGGGTGAAGTCGCGTGACCGAATGACCGTTATCAAAATGAGCGCTACCCAAGCTGCGACCGAGCCAGTAGCTGCGGCACCTCAGGCGGAGACAAAGGTATGACATTGACACTTGGCCACTTCCTTTCACTCGGCGCAATGCTGTTTGCGTTGTCTGTTGTTGGTATTTTTTTGAACCGTAAAAATCTCATCGTTTTGCTGATGGCAATTGAATTGATGTTGCTGGCGGTGAATACCAACTTTGTCGCTTTTTCGTATTACCTGCACGACATGCATGGTCAGATATTTGTGTTTTTCATACTGACAGTGGCAGCAGCCGAGTCCGCGATCGGCTTGGCGATTCTGGTGCTGTTGTTCAGAAACAAGTCCAGCATTAGCGCGGACGAACTTAATACGCTCAAGGGTTAATCAAGATGAGTCAAACCCTTTCCGCTTCTACGCTACTGGCAGTTCCTATGGCGCCGCTGGTTGGCTCTGTGCTGGCTGGTGTATTTGGTACCAAGTTCGGTGGCAACCTGATTGGTCGTCGTCTGAGCCATAGCATTACTATTTTGGGTGTGCTGGTCGCATTCATCATTTCGGCGATGACGTTGCAATCGGTTGCGATCGACGGTGCCCGTTTCAATGAAACCCTGTATACCTGGATGGTTGTCGGCGGTTTGAAAATGGAAATTGGGTTCTTGGTTGATGGTTTAACCGCAATGATGATGTGCGTGGTTACCTTCGTGTCACTGATGGTGCATATTTACACCATCGGGTACATGGAGGAGGACGAGGGATACAACCGATTCTTTGCCTATATTTCACTGTTTACGTTCGCCATGCTGATGCTGGTCATGAGCAACAACATGCTCCAGTTGTTTTTCGGTTGGGAAGCCGTTGGCTTGGTGTCGTATCTCTTGATCGGGTTTTGGTTCAATAAACCCACGGCGATTTTCGCCAATATGAAGGCTTTCCTGGTGAATCGGGTTGGCGACTTTGGATTCATTCTGGGGATCGGCTTGATAGTGGCTTACGCTGGCACACTGAATTACACGGAAGCCTTTGCCAAGGCTGATGAACTTGCTAAGTTAACCTTCCCAGGAACCGATTGGATGCTTGTCACTGTGATTTGTATCTGTTTGTTCATTGGTGCGATGGGTAAGTCGGCCCAGTTCCCTTTGCACGTTTGGTTACCAGATTCGATGGAAGGCCCTACGCCCATCTCTGCACTGATTCACGCGGCAACGATGGTGACGGCAGGAATTTTTATGGTGGCACGTATGTCGCCGCTCTTCGAGCTAAGTGACACCGCCTTGAATTTCATACTGGTAGTGGGTTCTATCACTGCGCTGTTCATGGGCTTTCTTGGCATTATCCAAAATGACATCAAGCGCGTTGTCGCCTATTCCACGTTGTCCCAGTTGGGATACATGACGGTGGCATTGGGTGCTTCAGCGTATTCTGTGGCTGTGTTCCACTTGATGACCCATGCTTTCTTTAAGGCATTGCTGTTTCTTGCGGCAGGTTCCGTGATCATGGGGGTGCACCACAATCAGGATAT
>CAJASG010000670.1 GCA_903944555.1 uncultured beta proteobacterium | reverse complement strand
CCCGGCCTTTGGTGTTTGCACTGGCCAACCCGACTCCCGAAATCCTGCCGGAAGAAGTCAAAGCGGTTCGTGACGACGCCATCATCGCCACCGGCCGTTCGGACTATCCCAACCAGGTCAACAACGTCCTGTGCTTCCCCTACATCTTTCGGGGTGCGCTGGACGCGGGTGCCTCCACCATCACGCTGGACATGGAAATTGCGGCCGTGCACGCCATTGCCGAGCTGGCGCAGGCCGAGCAAAGCGAAGTGGTGGCCGCGGCCTACGTGGGCGAACAGCTGGCGTTTGGCCCGGAATACCTGATTCCAAAACCGTTCGATCCACGCCTGATGATGAAAATCGCGCCCGCAGTTGCCCAGGCGGCTGCGGACAGCGGTGTGGCGCTGCGCCCCATCACTGACATGGATGCCTACCGGGAGCGGCTGCAGAGCTTCGTCTATGCCTCGGGCACCACCATGAAGCCGATTTTCACGGCAGCCAAAAAAGCCCTGAAAAAACGCGTGGCCTACGCCGAAGGCGAAGACGAGCGCGTCCTGCGTGCCGCCCAGATCGTGGTGGACGAGCGCCTGGCATTGCCCACCCTGATTGGCCGCCCACTGGTGATCGCCGAACGCATCGAAAAGTTTGGCCTGCGCTTAAAGGAAGGTGTGGATTACAGCGTGGTCAACGTCGAAGATGACCACCGCTACCGCGACTTCTGGCAAACCTACCACCGGATGACCGAGCGCAAGGGGATCACGGTGCAGGTCGCCAAAATCGAGATGCGCCGGCGCCTGACACTCATTGGGTCCATGCTGCTGGAAAAGGGTGATGTGGACGGGCTCATCTGCGGAACCTGGGGCACCACTGCGCTGCATTTGCAGTACATCGACCAGGTCATCGGCAAGCGCCTGACTGGCGGCGCTGGTGCACCCCAGCAGGCCGGCATTTACGCCTGCATGAATGGGCTGATGCTGCCGGGACGCCAGGTGTTTTTGGTGGACACGCATGTCAACTACGACCCGACGGCCCAGGAGCTCGCCACCATTACCGTCATGGCCGCGCAAGAAATGAAACGCTTCGGCTTCAAGCCCAAGGCCGCCTTGCTGAGCCACTCCAGCTTTGGAAGCAGCAACGAGCCCAGCGCGCTCAAGATGCGCCAGACCTTGGCACTGCTGCAGCAGCAAGCCCCATGGCTGGAAGTGGACGGCGAAATGCACGGCGACGTAGCCCTGGATGGCGATGCCCGCCGGGCCTTGATGCCCAACAGCACCCTGCATGGCGATGCCAACTTGCTGGTCCTGCCCAACATCGACGCGGCCAACATTTCCTACAACCTGCTCAAGACAGCAGCGGGCGGCAACATTGCCATTGGCCCAGTGCTGTTGGGTGCGGCAAAACCTGTGCATATCTTGACGGCCAGCACCACCGTGCGCCGTATTGTAAATATGACAGCGCTCACCGTTGCGGACGCAAACGCAACCCGGCATGGCTAAAAGAAACAGTTAGTACTTGCTTCACCCGAGAATATCCCTGCAGGCCCTGCCTAAATAT
>CAJASG010000669.1 GCA_903944555.1 uncultured beta proteobacterium | reverse complement strand
GCCCTTTGGTACACCGTATTCCACAGTCCTGCGTAAGCCCCCCGCACGCGAAATCTTTTGGGGTTTGCGTTGCGTGATATTTGTCAATGGCTACGATGACCACCTTAGTAGAGTGAGGCACATGGCGTGTACAGCACGCGCTCATTTTTACTTTTTGGGAGGGAATAGCCAATGAAAACCATGTTTATGGCCGCCACGGTCGCAGCGACTCTGTTTGCACCGCTGGCCGGAGCACAAAACCGGGGGTTTGAAGGTTTCAGTCTTGGCCTCAATGTCAA
This sequence comes from uncultured beta proteobacterium, assembly GCA_903944555.1. Classification (GTDB taxonomy): domain Bacteria; phylum Pseudomonadota; class Gammaproteobacteria; order Burkholderiales; family Burkholderiaceae_C; genus Allorhodoferax. The sequence goes on along the minus strand of CAJASG010000669.1, from coordinate 3,443 downwards.
CTCAGCCACAACATCCACTGACTTTACCGCCAGCGGCGTGCCTGTGAAATTCGGGGAAACATCGCCCAATACCAGTTTTCAGGCGGCTTTTGGTTTGCCCGCCATCGGCAACTTCAATTTCGGTTTCGGGATGACTTACGCACTAAGTGAGTTGAAGGCCGGGTCTTCTACCGTGGGGGGCACCAACTATGAGTTGAAAGAGAAAGATGCCTATTCCATTTACATTGAACCCGGCTTTTCCATTGCCGACTCAACAATCGTCTATGGCAAGCTCGCGCATCTGGGCATGCGGGGGGAAACCCGACTGTCAACCGGATCAACCCAGGGCGACGACTTTTTTGGACTTGGCTATGGCATTGGCGTGCGCGGGTTGATGACCAAAAATCTTTATTTGCAAGCCGAGGTTTTGCAAAACAACTACAACGAAAGAACCTCCAGCGGCTTGACGATCAAGCCGTCGTCCACCATGGGCACCATCGGTATCGGCTACAAGTTTTAAGCTTTTGCCGCCCGGATTCTTTCCAGCAGACGGGTTGTGGAGTAGCCCGGCACAAACGGCAAAGCCAGAGCCCGCCCGCCCCAGGATTGCACCAGAGCAGTTTCAGGTAGCTTCTCCATGTCGTAGTCCCCGCCCTTCACCAGGATATCGGGACGAATTTCGGCAATCAGTTCTACCGGGGTGTCCTCGTCAAACCATGTGACCAAAGTGACGGCCTGTTGGCTGGCCATGACGACGGCGCGATCGGCGTCGTTGTTCAACGGCCTGTCATCACCCTTGCCCAGTCGACGCACGGAGGCATCCGTATTGAGTGCCACGATCAGACTGCCACCGAGTTCGCGGGCCTGCGCCAGGTACATCACATGGCCACGGTGCAGAACATCGAACACCCCATTGGTAAACACCCAGGGCCGCGGCAGACCGTCCAGATGCAGTGCCAAATCGGCTCGGTCACAAATTTTTGCAAGAAAGGACGGGGGAATGTCATGTGCGCTCATACTGACAATGCTAGCAGGGCCTCAAGCCACAGCCCGCTTCGACCGATGAGTAAATGCATAATCGCCACAGTTTTATGCACCTCATCCCCATCAGCGTAGAGTCCATCCGCATTGGACAACCCTTGCCTTTCCCGCTCATGGACAAGGTAGGCGTGTTGCTGGCAAAGAAAGCCTTTGTCATTGGTTCCAAACAGGATCTCGATGCAATGCTACTGCGCGGAGGTGGACTGTTTATTGATGTCGCTGACTCCGAAGCACACCACCGCGCTTACGTTGAGCGACTTCATGGTCTGGTGCGTGAAGGCAAGTCGCTAGGCGAGATTGCAGGCACCAAGGTCTCCCGCAGCGAGGCGTCTGACCGCGCGGCGGCCGACAACGAACGCGCCGACTGGCCCGACCTGCAGACCCAAGGCAACTCCCTGTTGCGCGACCACAACCCAACCCAGTTTGTAGAGCGCCTGGAGCGCCTTCAGGGGCAATTGGCCCGCCATTCCCAGCGCAATCCGGACGGGACACTATTTGCCCTGATCTACCTCTCTGCAACGCACCGCGGCATGTACAGCGCAACCCACTCCATGCTGGTCAGCGTGATGTGTGGGCTGGCGGCACGCGAGGTGCTGAATTGGCCACCCGCGGTCGAGGCCCTGCTGTGCAAAGCCGCGTTGACCATGAACCTTGGAATGACCGAGTTGCAGGACCGTCTGGCGGCTCAGGTCGACGCTCCAACGGCGGCACAACGCTTGGTGATCGACACGCACAGTGCCAAGTCCGAGCAGATGCTGGCGTCATTTGGCATTACCGATGCCACCTGGCTGCAAGCGGTGCGCGAGCACCATGCCCAGGCACCAGGAGCATTGAAGGCCAAAACTCCTGCCCAACGGCTTGCACGGCTGATACAACGGGCCGACATGTTTGCCGCCCAACTGGCCCCGCGTGCTTCACGCTTGCCGATTGCGCCCGCTGCAGCCATGCAGGCCTGCTACTTTGACGAGGACAAACAGGTGGACGAGGCCGGCGCCGCGTTGATCAAGGCCGTCGGCATTTACCAACCCGGCACCTTTGTACGGCTCGCAACCGATGAGGTCGCGGTCGTGATCAAACGGGGTGCCAACACCACGACCCCGCGCGTGGCGGTGCTGGTCAACCGCAGCGGCATGCCCACGGTAGAGCCCACCATCCGGGAGACCAGTCTGCGCGACCACCGAATCGTGGCCAGCGTGGCCCACCGGGATGTCAAGGTGACGATCAATCTGGAAAAACTGCTGCCGCTGACCGCTACGCCATCGTCCGAGCGACCCTGGTAGCCGCGGCGATACGGCCCACGATCTCAGCCAAACGTGCTGTTGGACTGCAGATCGGGAAGGCGCCTGGGCTCCCACCATGAGCGAATGGTGGCAAACACATTCCTGCATCCGGTACAGCGGTACTGCCCTGTAGGCATCAACGCGCCATTTTGGGCACGGTCAATAACCTGCTGGTAGCTGGTAGCGCCGCACTCGCGGCATTTGTAGATTGTTTTGTAGGTCGCCATGGTGGGCACACTGTACGAAAAAGCGTCCGGTTTGGCGAGCGTAAATGTGTAAAACGATGTAACCACCAGGGGCGCACTGCTCCTGCGCGTTCACAGTGCTTCGTTAAACAGCAGCTTCCAGGCCGCCTTGTAAGCCACAATTTCCCGGACCGCTTCCGGCAAGCTTTCCACGACGGCCCGCTGCATTGCCACCTTTTTTGAAAACTGGGACACGATGAACGGATTGAGGTCCAGGGCCGTCATGAAACGCCAGGGGTGATCAGCAATCAACTTAGTCCATTCCGGCTTCAACTTCCCCGTACTTCGGTCCCAGTAACGCCCCGGATACTCCTTACTGGTAGGGTAGACGTGGTCCGGGGGTCCAGAAAACAAATCAAAGTACAAATTGGGGTATTTCTCGATCAACTGGCGAACGTAGGCAGGCCCGTACACCGTATTGCGCCCCTGGTAGCGCATTTGCGCCAGATGGCACCAAATAACCTTGGCTTGCGGGTACTGCGCAAGCATTTTCTCCAATGGCGGCAGGTACTGGTCTTCGATCTCTTGATGAATCTGAAATGAGACACCGCTTTGCGCCGAGAAACCAAACAACGCATGCCCGGCCGGGCTGTCTATGGCAAGATCCTCATCTCGCTCGGTGTTGCCACGCCCAATCTGGTCGGGCGATGGGTAGTGGCGAAACTCGTACTCACCCAACATCGGGTAGCCGTCGCTGAGAGCACGCTCCTGCGAGGTTTTGGCAAATGCCAGAGGATTTTTCTTCCAGTCCGGCGGCACTCCACCGTCACCCGCAGGGATGTAGCGCCACGGATCTGCCGCGACCGCATAACGTGCCGCATCACTCCAACCCCGGCCTTTGGGCACGCCCGAGAAAGCGATGAGGGCAACGCCTTCTTCATCCATCCGGCGGGCAAAG
>CAJASG010000668.1 GCA_903944555.1 uncultured beta proteobacterium | reverse complement strand
TTGGGATAGCTGTGAATCAGGTGATTGAGGCGGTATTCCTCGGTGAAGAAGTCTTCGAGTTCCGGATTGCCAGTCAATGCCGCCTGGTGGAAAAAACGAATATCGCCACCGGCGCAAAAGCTACCAAAAGGCCCCGTCTTGCCCATGCCGCGTATCGCCACCGCTTTCACCACTGGGTTGTGCTGCCACTTCAGCAAAACATCCGTCAGGGCGCGCACCATGTCCAGTGACAAGGCATTCAGCGCTTTGGCGCGGTTCAAGGTGATGCAACCCACCTGCCCACGAATTTCTGTCACTACAAAATCAGTCATATGCGTTGTCTCCATCCAATCAATTCATTGACGACCAGCGCTCCAATCACCAGGGAGCCACCGGTCAATACGGCTGCCGAAGGAACTTCATTGGCACCCACCCAGGCCAACAGGATGCCAAAAATCACTTCCAGCAATTGCAGCAGGGAAATCTCAGGGGCTTTGAGCGCACGAGCGCACCACACCGACAAGACACAAGGCAATGCCAGCTGGCCGACACCCAACAAGCCCAGCAAGGTAATGTCATGGGCACTGGCTTGGAAGGGATAGGCCAAAGGAAAGGTCAGTACGGCGGAAATGAGAGCCCCCACCAGCACGGCGGGAACCAAATCAACATCCTGGCCCTGGTCGTGCGAATGCTGCGTGATCGTCCAGTTGGTTGCGCCAGCAATAGGCACGCACAAGGCGACCAAAGTGCCCACGAGCGAGCCTTGGGACAACTGATCCGCGTACATGTAAACAATTCCTGCACCGGCCACCGCAATGGCGAGCCACGTACGCAACGGTACACGGTGGCCAATGAAAAACCATGCAATCACGGCGGTGAGCAACGGCCCGATGGACATGGTCACCAGCACATTACCCACACTGGTAAGGGTCAGTGCCACCATGAAGGCGGTAAACATCACACTCCAGCACACGCCTGAAACCCAGAATGGACCCCCGGCATCGCGGATCTTTGTGAACACCTCGCGCCCTTGAAAAAGGGGGAGGATCACAAGCAGACTAAGCGCTGTAAAAAACGCCCGCCAAAACGTAACCTCAAAACTTCGGGCAAATTCCAGATGGCGTGTCACCACACCGGCGGTAGACCACATCAAGGTCACCGCCACCATCAACAGAACTGCCCGGTTGTGGGTCAAACGCAAGAACAGCCCTTGTTCAGTTGCGTGTAGTTTTAACGACCAGCGCGCTTGCGCTCGCCTTCCGTCAGGTGACGCTTACGCAGGCGAATCGACTTGGGCGTAATTTCGACCAATTCGTCGTCCTCAATGAACTCGACGCCGTACTCCAGTGTGCAGTCAATCGGGGGCGTGATCTTGATGGCATCTTCCTTGCCGGACACACGGAAGTTGGTCAACTGTTTGGTACGCGTCGCGTTAACGACAAGATCGTTATCCCGGCTATGGATACCGACAATCATGCCTTCGTACACGGGGTCATTAGGCTTGACGAACATGCGTCCGCGATCATCCAACTTGCCCAGCGCGTAGGTGAAAATTTCACCTGCATCCATCGAAATCAACACACCATTTTTACGACCACCACTGTCGCCTTTGTGTGGCTCATAGCTGTCGAAAATATTGGCAATCAATCCGCTGCCGCGGGTTAAGTTCAAGAATTCATTGGTGAAACCGATCAGACCACGCGCTGGGATGCGGTACTCCAGGCGAACCCGGCCACGTCCGTCCGGCTCCATATTCACCAGATCGCCCTTGCGTTCACCCAAAGCCTGCATGACGCCGCCTTGGTGCTGCTCTTCAATGTCGGCTGTGACCATCTCGATAGGTTCACACTTTTCGCCGTTGATTTCTTTAAACACCACACGTGGCTTGGACACAGCCAACTCGTAACCTTCGCGGCGCATGTTTTCCAACAAAATGGTCAGGTGCAATTCACCACGACCCATGACTTCAAAGATACCTTCTTCATCGGTTTCTTTGACTCGCAAGGCGACGTTGTGCTGCAATTCTTTTTGCAGCCGGTCCCAGATCTGACGGCTGGTGACGTATTTACCTTCACGACCGGCCAACGGGCTGGTGTTGACGCAAAAATTCATGGTCAGCGTCGGCTCATCAACCTTGAGCATAGGCAGCGGCATGGGGGTGATCGGGTCAGTGATCGTGACACCAATTCCGACGTCAGTCAGGCCATTGATCAAAACGATTTCGCCGGGACCGGCCTCGGTGGCCTGCACGCGCTCCAGACCCTGGAAGGTCAACACTTGGTTGATACGGCCTTTGACGGGCTTGCCATCCAACCCCTCCATCACCACCACATCCATCATCGGCCGGATGGTGCCCTGGGTGATACGACCCACGCCAATACGACCGACAAAGGTGGAGAAGTCCAACGCCGAAATTTGCAACTGCAGCGGCGCTGCAGGGTCACCCATTTGGTGCGGTACATGCTTGAGCACGGTATTGAACAAGGCCGACATATCGGGACCCCACTGCTCACCTTGCGCGCCCTCTTCCATCGACGACCAGCCATTGATGCCGGAGGCGTAAACCACAGGGAAGTCCAACTGCTCATCGGTAGCGCCAAGCTTGTCGAACAAGTCAAATGCTGCGTTCACCACAAAGTCAGGACGAGCGCCCGGCTTGTCCACCTTGTTCACCACCAGAATCGGCTTCAGCCCAAGGGCAAGCGCCTTCTTGGTCACAAAACGCGTTTGGGGCATAGGGCCTTCTTGCGCATCAATCAACAGCACCACGCCGTCCACCATGGACAGCGCACGCTCCACTTCACCACCGAAGTCAGCGTGTCCGGGGGTATCAACGATGTTGATGTGGGTACCTTCCCAAGTAACTGCGCAGTTCTTGGCCAGAATCGTAATGCCGCGTTCTTTTTCAATGGCATTGTTGTCCATCACGGTGTCAACTACTTTTTCGTGGTCGGCGAAAGTGCCTGACTGACGCAGTAATTGGTCGACCATGGTGGTCTTTCCATGATCGACGTGGGCGATGATGGCGATGTTGCGGATTTGTTTAATGCTCATATTTCACTTTCTCTTTAATCTGGTCTGTCTTTGACTATTTGCTCTATTTCCAGCGGACTCAACAACCGCCCCGGTATCAATTCACCCGCTTGTACATGGGCCGTCCCCAGCAAAGCGTGCGGGCTTTCTCCATATACCGCTACTTTCCCGTCATCCGGCCAGTCCCCCCTGCGGCGTACGCCATTCAGGAAACGCCCTGTATTTTCCACGTCCAGTGTGACCACTGTGTGATCGCCAAGCAGCGACTCCACAGGCATCAGGCAATTCATGCGCTCATCTTCCGTCATGGCTTCCAAAGCCTCCAGCGTCACACACTGGGCAATCTGAAAACCACCGGTGTCCACCCGCCGCAGCGCAGTCAGGTGGGCACCGCACCCCAAGGCCTCGCCGATATCCTCTCCGAGGGTTCGGATATAGGTTCCCTTGCTGCA
>CAJASG010000667.1 GCA_903944555.1 uncultured beta proteobacterium | reverse complement strand
TGATATTGCCACTACAGAAAAAACAAACGACAGCGCTAAGTGCTTGATTTTGTTAGGGTCGAGGGGTCAAAAATCGGAGAAAACGGGATTTGGTGTCGAACTCGGGGGGCCTACGCCAATTCGCCTGCTCGCGGGCTTGAGTTCGAGCGCCGAGCTTTCAGCGATTTTGGTGCCTGGGTTACGTGAACTAGGGTCAACTTTCCTTGCAAAACAAGGCCCATCTACTTGCATCTACGTGGGAGGCGGGTACCACCTACGCCAAGGCGCTGGACGACGGCCTGTTTGCGTCGGCTCGCAAGTTGGCTGATGCAGCGTCCATCGACCTGAGCCAGCTTGGAAAGGCGCTGGCTCTTGCGCGCTTGCCGGTTGATGTGGTGGCTGCCTTCCCCAGTCCGTTGGACTTACAGTATCGCTGGGCGCCTCTGTTGACACAGGCACGCCAGAAGGATCCCGATCATGTGTTGGCCCGCGCCCGGGCATTGCAGACGGAGCGGGAAAAGCTCAGCTCTGCTCAGGTGCTGGTGCGCCTGCTGGAGGGGGGTGGAACCGTTCCACCCCCCTCCTCTCGAAAGCTTGCCTTGAAGGGCAAGAATGGGCAGACCGCTGAAATCAAACTGGATGCGGTCAAACGTTCGGCCGTTATCCGCTTGGGCAACATTGATCCGAAGCGGTTCGCCGATGTAGAAATTGCGATCAAGACGCTGTTGTCCTAAGCTGTAGGCCGCGCTCCAAGCGGGTGGTGGAACGCTCGCAATGCCGCCTTATCTCGGCAGATTTTTTTGTAATCGATAACGGGTACAGGCGGTTAAGTGGCGGGGCCACCGCTGATGCCGTGACTTACAACCCGTGTGACGCAGTGATCCATCGATCTGCCTGTTGGGATGCTGACGCAATATCGTCACGGGCATGGGATGGCGTGCCATCCGATAGAGGGGGGGTGGAACGGTTCCACCCCCCCCTCCCCCTTCAATACGACGCACCCATTGCCCCATGCAGTAGTGCATTAATCAGTGTGAGTGATCGAAATGTCGACTGGACGCAGCCGCAAGTATCGGACTTTGCAGCCTATGCCCTCTCAACCTAAAGTGTTGCCACGCGGTGGCGAACGCAAACAGACGCCGGCGGGCTGAGAGCCGGTATGTGCTTTTGCAGCGGAAGCGGTGGCAGCGCCCTCACCGCCGCTGAATTTGGTGTGTATGCCCCTGTGCCAAGCGGGGGAGGGTATTGCCGTGTGACTCAATAGCGTCGTCATGGCTGAGTGCCTGGTAGGTGCTTTGAGATCTATTGGGCTTGCGAGCGGCTTGCAAAGCGGTGAAATATATCGACTGGATCGATGGTGTGGGGCAAGAGGAGACGTTTCAGAAAGGGTATGGGAGCCTTGTCGCTGCCTGCGCCGAGGGTATCGACAACTTACGGGTCTACCCGGTGAGAGTCGAAGGTCTCGCAAACGGATAGATCAAAGACACTGCGGTCCACCTCCTCGAACGCATGGGCTGTACTCGCCCGAATACAGCCAAGGCCAGTGCGATGGTCCTGAACGCCGCGCGCGGCGTCAGGTTTGCGTTGCAATCAAAAGTGCCGCCATCAGCGGATCCATGACTTCAACACCATCATTTATGGGGTAGGGATGTTCGACTGGTGCAACGAGTAACTTACGTGCCGCACCCAGATCGGCAGCGGCAACAAAAAATCCTTTGGATACTGTTGGTGCCGTGGAGCGCTTGACTTCCACGATCCAGGTCTGACCGTTGCGGAACTCCAAGACAAGATCAACTTCGGCGCCATTACTGGTCCGGTAAAAGCTGACGCTTGCGGTGGGTGCTGCGGCTATGAGTTGCTCGATGACAAAGCCCTCCCAGCTGGATCCCGCCACAGGATGACTTAAAACCGCATCCAAAGTGCTCAGTCCCAACAGGGCGTGCACCAGTCCACTGTCGCGAACATATACCTTGGGCGAGCGGACCAACCTTTTGCCCGAATTGCCACTCCACGCTGGGAGGCGGCGGACCAGCATCAGGTCACAAAGAAGATCTATGTAGCGGCCAACGGTCTGTCCGCTGATAGCGAGTGCCGACGCCAATTTGGATTGATCTAACAGTTCGCCTTGGTTGTGGGCCAGCATGGTCCACAAGCGGCGTAGGGTGGTCGCGGGAATCCGAGGCCCCAATGCCGGGATGTCTTTTTCCAAATAGGTCGTGATGAAGACTTCGCGCCAGGTCATGCTGGCGGCATCCTCTTTTGCCAGCCATGCCAGTGGAAATCCACCACGAACCCATAGTCCATTCAGTTCAGAGGATTGGAACTTGGGTGTCAGGACCTCTCGGGCCTGGAAGGGGGTGAGTTCCAACTGCGCAACGCGTCCGGCCAAGCTCTCGCTGGATTGTTGCAGCAGCACCCCAGTCGCCGAGCCCAACAACAAAAATTGGCCGCTGCTTTCGCCCTGTCGGCGGCGCTGATCAATGACACCGCGCAAGATGCTAAAAACTTCTGGTATTCGCTGCACCTCGTCCAGGATCACTAATTGCCCGGGGTGTGCCATAAAGAAGGCTTCCGGGTCCTCGAGCTGCCTTTGGGCGGACGGTAACTCCAGGTCCAAATAGAGGGCATTTGCATGCGCGTCCTTCTGCTCAAAGGCCATGGTGGTCTTGCCGGTTTGGCGTGGACCAAATAGCACTACGGCCGCGAACTGGGCAAGGAGGTCTGTTAAATGTTTTTGCTCTAGTCTTTCATACATCCATGTATTCTATCCACGAGATGGATTATTTGCATGGTTGATATTGTGGGTGCCTAGCGTGGCCGTGGCTCGCTTTCTGCCAGACCGGCATGCCTGCCCATGGGGGGTGCCATGAGCGCTCCCAGGGGCTTTTGTCCAGTTGTCAGGCCCTATGCAATGACCAAGCCGAGGAGCCAGCGCAGGGGCCCAGGCCCAGGGGCCTGTCAGTTCCTATAGCAGTGGACCTGGCCTCTTCAGCCGCTTTCTTGGGGGCAGGGCGGCAAAGCCTCAAGTCGCGGGGACTCTCTGGGCACTGCCAATTTGCCTGCTCACGGGGCTGTGGTCGAGCGCTGCGCTTTCAGCCATTTTTAGGCCTACGTTGGCCTTATGCTTGAGACTTCGGCGAAAGCGTTGCGATTCGTAAACCGGGTAGGTCAGCGAAGTCCGCCTTGTTGAGTGTCAACAGGATGTACCCATGCTCAATGGCCTGAGCTGCTATCCAAAGATCGTTGTAACGTGCTCGGGTAGAGCGCCCGCTTTGCTTGACGGCCGCCGCCAGTATTCCGAAGGCAGCAGCCGTGTGTTTGGAAACTTCCAAAACCGGACGATTTTCCACTTGGCGTAGGTACGCTGCACGCATG
>CAJASG010000666.1 GCA_903944555.1 uncultured beta proteobacterium | reverse complement strand
TGATGCGCTGCGACCAGGACATCAGCTTGTTGGCCCCCCAGGACATCACCGCCATTCAGGGCCATACCGAGGCCAGTTGGCGTGCGCTGGCCCAATTGCTGACCGCCATCGAGGCTTCCAAGGCAAATGAGGCTGTAACCCATGCGCTACGTGCGCAAGCAGCTACTAAAAAGATAGCGGTTGTCGGTATCACCGGCACCGGTGGAGCGGGTAAATCATCACTCACCGACGAGCTGATCCGCCGTTTGCGGCTGGACCAGAACGACGCGCTGCGGGTGGCGGTAATCAGCATCGACCCGTCCCGGCGCAAAAGCGGCGGTGCGCTCCTGGGCGACCGCATCCGCATGAATGCCATCAGCCCGTGGACCCAGACAGCGCGGCTGGATGCTGCTGACTCCGGCCAGCGCGTGTTCATGCGCTCTTTGGCGACGCGCGACTTTGGCTCCGAGATCAGCGCCGCACTGCCCGACGTGATCGCCGCCTGCAAAGTGGCAGGGTTTGATTTGATCGTGGTTGAGACCTCCGGCATTGGCCAGGGCGACGCGGCCATCGTGCCGCATGTGGATGTGCCGCTGTACGTGATGACGCCTGAGTTTGGCGCAGCCAGCCAGCTGGAAAAGATCGACATGCTTGACTTTGCTGAGTTCGTCGCCATCAACAAGTTCGACCGCAAGGGGGCCAGTGACGCCCTGCGCGATGTGGCCAAGCAAGTGCAGCGCAACAAGGAAGCCTGGAACACGCCCGCCGACCAAATGCCGGTCTTTGGCACCATGGCGGCCCGCTTCAACGACGACGGCGTGACCGCCCTGTACCAAGGCCTGCTGCCACGCCTGCAGGCGCTGGGCGTCCCTCTGTCGGAGGTCGGCGTTTTGCCCCGGGTGGCGGTGCGCCACAGCAGTAACCAAACGCCGGTGGTGCCCGCCGCCCGTAGCCGCTACCTAGCCGAGATCAGCGACACCGTACATGCCTACAAGGTGCGGGCCCGGGCCCAAGCCCGGTTGGCCCGCGAGGTGCAGCAATTGCGTGCCTCCGGGCGCATGCTGCACGAGGCCAAAGCAGACCAAGTGCACGCCGTGGACGCAGTCACCGCTCTGGCCGTGCAGCGTGAAGAGCAGTTGGGTGCGCCAGAACGCAAGCTGCTGACCCAATGGCCCGAGATGCAAAAGGCCTACGCCGGTGACGAATACGTGGTGAAAATCCGCGACAAGGAAATCCGCACCGCGTTGACCAGCAAGTCGCTCTCCGGCACCACCATCCGCAAAGTGGCCCTGCCGACCTATGAAGACCATGGCGAGATTTTGAAGTGGCTGATGCTGGATAACGTGCCCGGAAGCTACCCCTACACCGCCGGTACCTTCGCCTTCAAGCGCGAGGGCGAGGACCCGACCCGTATGTTCGCAGGGGAGGGCGATGCCTTCCGCACCAACCGCCGCTTCAAGCTGCTCTCCAGCGGCATGGCCGCCAAACGCCTGTCGACCGCGTTTGACTCGGTCACGCTGTATGGCAACGACCCCGATCCGCGCCCGGACATCTATGGCAAGGTGGGCAACAGCGGCGTCAGTATTGCCACGCTGGATGACCTGAAGGTGCTGTACGGCGGTTTCGATTTGTGCAATCC
>CAJASG010000665.1 GCA_903944555.1 uncultured beta proteobacterium | reverse complement strand
ATGGAATCCGGCGCTGCCCCGTTACGCAACAACCAAACCACGGCATCCATCGCCGTCTTGCCGGCACCCAGAATGCAGAACTTGTTTGGCACGGGCTGCCCTTCGCGTTGCAGCCATAACTGCGGCAAGCCGTTGGGCGCAATCACGCGCACACCATCGGTAACAGTGAACTTGGCGGTGTGGGTGGATGGGACGCTGGGGGAAAACCAGGTCGCATCCACGGTCTTCTTGCGTACGGTGACCGCAGTTTGGGCACCTGACAGCAGGGAAACGATGTGGCCATCACCCGCGTAATTGCTCATGGGAAAGTAGCTGACGCGCCCGCTGGGCAAAAATTTATGCTGCATCACCTTGTCGAAATAGGTGGTGATTTCGGGGCCTCCTGCCAGTTCGTACATGCCGCAGTTGGGTCCGCTTTCATCCTTGCGGCGACTTCCCAGCTCGGTGGAGTTGACTCCGTAATAGGCCGACGGCTGGTGCAGGGCAACAAAGGAGTACGCATCGTTCCAGTGGCCGCCGGGCGTAGCGTGCCTGTCCACCATCGTGATGTGTGCGTCACTCTCGTCGAGCAAGGTGTCGGCAAAGGCCATGCCAACTGCACCGCTGCCGACGATCAGATAATCCGTTTTCATGTTGAAGTTCTCCCTGTGTGGAAATCAAAGCGCAGCTTGGGCCCGGGCCATTAAACAGTTGCACACCGGAAATGACAAGGGGAGGATCTACCTAGCGCGTTCGCTTGATGTTCCCGCCGTATTGCATTACTGTCACGCCATGCAAACCTCTGAAACGATTGAGCACCTCGTTCGCAAGGACCAGCTCCCTACCACCACCCTGCGCACCTCGCCTCTGGGCCCTTTGGCCGAGGGCAATGTGCGCGTGGCCATAGACAATTTTGCGCTGACATCCAACAACATCACCTACGCAGCCATGGGTGAAGCAATGCAGTATTGGCAGTTTTACCCGGTGGCCGTTACAGGCGATGGCTTTGCTTGGGGCCGCATCCCGGTGTGGGGGTTTGGAACAGTGCAGGCGTCGCGCCACCCGGACGTGGCGGTGGGTGAGCGCCTGTATGGCTTCTTTCCCATGTCCACTGTGGTGGACCTGGCACCTGCCAAAGTGTCTGCGGGCTCTTTTCTGGATGCAACACCCCACCGGGCAGCGTTGCACAGGGTTTACAACCAATACATGCGCTGTGCTGCTGACCCGTTCTACTCCGGCGATACGGAGGATATTCAGGCGCTGCTGCGCCCCCTGTTCACCACCTCCTGGCTAATTGACGACTTTTTGGCGGACAACGATTTCTTTGGTGCTGCTGAAAATGGGGCAAAGCCCGTGCTGCTGCTTTCCAGCGCATCCAGCAAAACCGCCTATGGAACCGCCTTTCAAATGGCCCAGCGCAAGGGCATCGAGGTGGTGGGACTCACCTCGGCGGGCAATGTGGCGTTTTGTGAAAGTCTGGGTTGCTACCACCGGGTTCTGACCTACGACCAGTTGGACGCCATTGCACCGGATGCACCCAGCATTTACATCGACTT
>CAJASG010000664.1 GCA_903944555.1 uncultured beta proteobacterium | reverse complement strand
TTGGTTTGCGCTATGCTTTGATGCAAATGCGCACTTCCACCATCCCTACCGTACCGGCGCTTATCCGGGAGCGTCGGTGGTGGCTCGTTGTTTTATCCTTGTGGGCCGCAACGGTGGGCCTGTCTCTGCGTTCCAATAATGCCGATGTGCGCGAGCAAAGCATTACGTTGGCGACGGAGGGTGCGCGCAACGTCTTTCGCGTCGTGCAGATTGCACGCAGTTGGAACGAAAAGCACGGTGGCGTCTATGTCTACGACAACAAGGACCTGACGCTGGTGAACTCCGCACTCATGACCCGGCTGATTTCAGAAATGGCCACCAGCCAGATCGGGCTGGCCTTTCACTTGACCAGCCTGAACCCGCTTCGCCCCGAAAACGCGGCCGATCCTTGGGAAAAGAGCTCCCTGTCGGTGTTTGAAAAGGGCGTCGCCGAGGTGGTCAGCGTCGAGCCCAGCGCTGCCGGGGATGTCTTTCGTTACATGGCTCCGCTGCGGGTGTCGGAACCTTGCATGGCCTGCCATGCGCACCAAGGCTACCGGGTCGGCGACATCCGTGGCGGCATCAGCGTGACCCAGCCCTATGAAGCGATTGATGCGGCCACCCGCGCTGGTGTGCGCCTGTCCACACTGACACATGGCGGGGTATTTGTACTGGTGGCAGTCCTGGGTTGGCTCTTGCTGGAGTTACTGCGCAAGCGCTGGTTGGAGTTGGCCAGCAAATTTCAAGAGTTGGAAGACGCCCGCGGTGAACTGGTACAAAGCGAGAAAAAGGCCTCTTTGGGGCGCATGGTGGCGGGCTTTGCCCACGAGATCAACACCCCGGTGGGGGTGGCGGTCGGGGCGGTATCCCAGCACGAAGAAACGCTGAGGCATATCGAGCAGATGCTGACCCAGGAGGAGGTCAATGAAGACGCCTTGCGCGCTGAGTTGGCCAGCCTGCGCCAAGGCGGCGCCCTCGCCCTGTCCAACCTGCAGCGCGCCGCCAAACTGGTGCAAAGTTTCAAACGCACGTCCATAGACCAAACCTCCGAGGAGATTCGGGCCTTTGCCATGAAAGAGCTGATCTCCGACGTGCTTTTTACCCTGCAAAACGTCCTCAAACGCCTGCCCATCCAGGTCAGTGTCGTGTGCGGTAACGACCTTCAACTGCACGGCATGCCAGGCCTGCTGGAACAGTTGTTGACCAACCTGGTGATGAATGCCGTGCAGCACGCGTTTGACAACGGTAAACGCGCTGGCACCATCCAGATCTCGGCTAGCCTGCAAGCCGACCAGGTGCACCTGGTCTTCACGGACGACGGGGCCGGAATGTCCGCCGACCAGGTGGCGCGTGTCTTCGAGCCGTTTTACACCACGCGCCGTGGCGAAGGCGGCTCGGGACTGGGCTTGTATGTCTGCTACAACATCGTTACCACCCAACTCCGGGGCACCATTCTGTGCGAAAGCACACCCAATGCAGGATGCCGTTTTGACATCCGCTTTCCGGCGCAATTCACCCCATCACCGAGGTCAGCCGCATGAAATTGATTCGAACCCGAAGCGAACCCGCCGCCACAGAACTCACCATGGGGCCGCGCCACACCTGGAAACTGCTGGTGGTGGACGACGAGCCCGACATCCGCGAACTGACCCGTTTCAACCTGCGGGGTTTTCGTTTTGCTGACCGTGACCTGGAGATTCTGGAAGCCAGTTCGGCCTACGAGGCGCGCGAAATTCTGAACCAGCACCCCGACATCGCCGTGGCCCTGGTCGATGTGGTGATGGAGACCGATGACGCAGGGCTGCGCCTGGTGGAATACATCCGCAAGGACCTGAAGAACCTGATGGTGCGCCTCATCATTCGCACCGGCCAACCTGGGCTGGCCCCTGAGCGCCATGTGATTGACCACTACGACATTGACGACTACAAGGACAAGACCGAGCTCACCGCCGGGCGTCTGTACACCACGGTGCGCGCCGCCCTCAAGTCGTACCGGGACCTGCGCACGATCGACCTCAACCGCATTGGCCTGGCGCAGGTGCTGGAAGCGGCGCCCGACATCTACCGCATCACCAACCGGTCATTGGACCAATTTTTCCAGGGGGTGCTGACGCAGATCGTGGGCCTGTGCAACCTCACTGACTCCAGCTTCATCTCCACCATGGGCGGCGTGATTGCCACCTTCGACGCCCAAGACATCACGGTGCAGGCCAGCTCCGGCGATCTGGCGGCGCAAGACCGTTTTGCGCAAATCCGGGCCCAGTGTTCGGAAACCATTTTGACCGGGCAAGCACCCGAAGGCCTGCGCAAGGGGGCCTATGTGGTGCCCCTGCTGGTGCAACGCAAGCCGGTCGGGTTTATCTACATCGAACCCACGCATGACCTGAACGAAGCCGACCGCCACCTGATTACCGTGGTCGCCCAGCAGTGCTCCAGCGCACTGGAGAACCTGCGCCTGCACATTGACCTGGCCCAGTCATATGACCACATGATTGACATGCTGGCCACCATTGCCGAGTTCAAAGACCACACCACCGGCAGCCACATCCGGCGCATCGACAGCTACACCCGTCTGGTGGCGCTGGAGTTGGGCAGCTCAGAGGATGAAGCCGTGCTGTTTGGCAAAGCCAGCCGGCTGCACGATGTGGGAAAAATCGGCATCTCGGACGCCGTGCTGTGCAAGCCTGGCAAACTCGACGCGGCAGAATTTGCCATTATCAAGACCCACACCCACATGGGCGGCACGATACTGGCGCACGACCATTTTCTGGCGCTGGCCCGCGAGGTGGCGCTGCACCACCACGAGCGCTGGGATGGCAAAGGCTACCCGGACGGCCGCCCCTCGCGTGAATTTCAGCTGGTCACCCGCATTGTCACGGTGGTGGATGTGTTTGATGCACTGGTCAGCCGTCGCCCGTACAAAGAACCCTGGGCGCCACACGACGCCGCGCAAGAGATCAAAAATGGTGCGGGCACGCAGTTTGACCCCACCATCGTCACCGCCTTTATGAAACTATTCCAGGACGGTCGTTTTGACGCCATTATTGAAAGCGCACAACACGAATCCGCTCTACCGGAAATTAGTGGTTAAATAGGCCTCTAACGCCCGCAGATACTGCGCAGCAAGCTATCATATATATAGCAATATATTTAACTTTATTCCGAACCCCACCCATTATGAAAATTGCACTGCACACCGCCACACTGGGCGCCACACTGCTGACCGTTTGCCTGTCCGCCTCACCCGTCTGGGCCCAAAACGCCGTGACCGAGGCCGCGGCCAAAGAAGCTGGCGCCGTGGTCACCCCCAGCGGGCTGGTGTACCGCTCGCTGAAAGACGGCACCGGTGCCAGCCCCACCGCCAGCGACAAGGTCAAGGTGCACTACCGCGGCACATTCCCCGATGGACGCGAGTTCGACAGCTCGTACAAACGCAACGAAGCCATTGAGTTCCCCTTAAGCAACGTCATCAAGTGCTGGACCGAAGGCGTGGCCCGCATGAAGGTCGGCGGCAAAGCCCGGCTGACCTGCCCCCCAAACATCGCCTACGGCGAGCGTGGTGCGGGTGGCGTGATTCCCCCCAACGCCACGCTGCTGTTTGAAGTCGAGCTGCTCGGCATCAACGGGAAGTAGGCGCTGCGGCAAACCCGGTGGGAATGGTTTCCACACTGGGCAGCTCACGCCCAACGGTCCAGGCGACCTTGCGGTAGCCGTTGCCACCCAACTGGTGGTCAACCACGGTAATGCCGCAGTCATGCAGATAGTCCAGTGTCCACTCGGCATTTTTGGCGCCCACATGGGTGGTCGAGAACATCTGCGGGAACATATTGCCCCCGCCGTAGACATAGGCGTGGCAGCGGGTGGGTGGAATCGCCACGCCCATCAAACGGTCAAACATGTCTTGCATGGCGACCTCGCCATAGGCCGTGTTGTGCAGATTGGCGGCATTGGGCCGCCCGACATGAACGATGTGGCACATGGCCCCCACCGTGCGCCGTGGGTCGGTCAGGATCACGCTGACGCAGGAGCCCAACAAGGTCTTCAACTGGTCCCCGGCCAGCCCCAGGGCAACATGGCCCGGCAGCAGCTCGATGGCCGCGACCTTGTTGCCCAAAGTCAGGGGAGGGTTGATGCGGCGTTCGGTGGCCATGGTGTCAAATGTTCGCTTGGGCGACCGCGGCTACGCCGCGGACCCAGCGATATAGGCCGTCAAGCGGCTGACCAGCTTCTCGCAAGACGCTTCGTCCAGTAAAAAGGCAAGGTAGCCACGCACCTGGTTGGCGCTCAACTCAAAATCAATCATCAGGGCCAACACGGGCGCAGCGTCCTCATCCTCGTCCCTGTTTGCATGGGGTGGGCCGAAAATGGTGGCCGCACTCACCACACTCACCGTGGGCAAGGAGCCTTCCAAAGGCAACTTCAGGGTGGAAGAAAGATTGGAAATGACCGCGTTCAAAATGATGTTGCCCAGCTCGGCCATGGCATCGGTGGCCATCTCGGTCAGCTGCTCATCGGGCAAGTTCACGCCCACCATCATGCGCACTAGCTCAAGGCCGTTATCTTCGGGAAACATGAGAATGGCCTCGGTCGTGAACTCGCCCTGGTAGGTCTGGCGAATGGCGCACAACTGGCGCTTCTCACGGCCCGTGTAATGGCTTTTGGCGTGGTGCTGGCTGGTCAGCTCCACCACCGGAACCGACAAGGGCACCTGCTCCCCCACCAGCTGGTAAAGCGCATCCGCAGCCACCCCCACGCCGATGTTGAAGATCTCGGTCAGAGCGTCCTGCTCCAACTCAGTTAACGTCATCATAGGGGGAGCAACAAGTAGTCCAGTGCCTGCTGCAAGGAGATTTCGGTCGCCGGTTTCGCCACAAAATTCAAGCGCATGGAGGCGGCCAGTTGCCGGCTGCCCTCCTGGATGTTGGCGGTCAACATAACGATACGGATATTGGGGTCGCGTAGCAGCATGAGTTGCGCGGTCTCAAAGCCACTCATGCCCGGCATGTTCACATCCATAGTGACAAAGTCTGGCTGCTCACTGGCCGCCATGACCAGCGCCTCATCACCGGAGCCAGCCTCTTGCACCGTCCACTGCGGACAGTGTGTGGCAAAAAACGCGCGGATTCGCATGCGGGACACCTTGCTGTCGTCCACGATCATCAGCTTAGCCGCCATTGAACCTGCTTCTTGAACCATTTTTTCTCCTGACTTAGGGCAAGTCGGAAAATACTAACACGCGCAATACCCCAATGGGGTTGCCCCCAACGCAATTCAGTCCATCAATCCAGTTCCAGCAACAAGTCCTTGGCGTGAATCACGTCGCCCGGGCGCACATGCACGGCGCGCACGGTGGCGTCGCGCTCGGCGCTCAGCATGGTTTCCATCTTCATTGCTTCCATGGAGATCAGTGGGTCACCCTTCTTGACCTGCTGCCCCACTTTGACCGCCACGGTGACCACCATGCCGGGCATGGGTGCACCCACATGGCGGGGGTTGCCTTCTTCGGCTTTGGGCTTGCTGCGCCCGGAGCCGGCCAAGCCCGCTTTGGGCACCCGCACCGTGCGCGGCTGGCCGTTCAACTCAAAGAAGACCTTGATCTTGCCCTCCTCGTCCACCGTGTCCGAACGGCCGGTCTGGCGCACCACCAGCGTCTTGCCCTTGTCGATGTCGATCGCAATTTCCTCCCGGTCCAACAGGCCGTAAAAGAACGGCGAGGTTGGCAGCAAGGAAACGTCGCTGAACTCACGGCGGTGCTCGGCATAGTCTTTGAACACTTTCGGGTACATCAGGTAAGACGCCAGATCGGTGTCGCTCACCTTGCGACCAATGGCGTGCTCGGCCTCGGCGCGTTTGGCTTCCAGATCGACCGGCGCGAGGTGGTCGCCCGCGCGGCCCTGCATCGGTGGTTCGCCCTTGAGCACCTTGTGTTCCAGCGCTTTCGGGAAGCCATCTGGCGGAAAGCCCAATTCGCCCTTGAATAGCGAGACCACCGACTCCGGGAAGGCAATCTCACGCGCCGGGTTGCTCACGTCCGCAGGTTTCAGGTCATTGGCCACCATAAACAGCGCCATGTCGCCCACCACCTTGGAGGTGGGTGTCACCTTGACGATGTCGCCAAACAGGACGTTCACATCGGCATAAGCCTTGGAGACCTCGGGCCAGCGGTGCTCCAGCCCCATGGCACGGCCCTGCTCGCGCAGGTTGGTGTACTGGCCACCGGGCATTTCGTGGTTGTACACATCCGAGGTGCCGGAGCGCATATCGGCCTCAAACGGCACATAGGCGCGGCGCACACCTTCCCAGTAGTGGGACAGCGCCTGCATGGCACCGAGGTCCAGACCCGGGTCCCGCGCAGAGCCGGCCAGTGCAGCGGCAATGGAGCCCAGATTGGGCTGCGAGGTCAGGCCACTCATGGCGTCCAGCGCACCATCGACCGCATCGCAACCAGCATCAATGGCCGCCAGCACGGAGGCCGCCGAGATGCCGCTGGTGTCGTGGGTGTGGAAGTGGATTGGCAAGCCGACTTCCTGCTTGAGCACGCGCACCAACTCGGCTGCGGCACGCGGTTTGCACACGCCGGCCATGTCCTTGATGCCCAGGATGTGGGCCCCGGCTTTTTCCAGCTGCTTGGCCAGGCCGACGTAGTATTTCAGGTCGTATTTGCTGCGCTTGGCGTCGAACAGATCGCCGGTGTAGCACAGGGTGCCTTCGCACAGGGCGCCGCTCTCAATCACGGCATCCATCGCCACACGCATGTTGTCCACCCA
>CAJASG010000663.1 GCA_903944555.1 uncultured beta proteobacterium | reverse complement strand
CTTACCACGGCCCCGGCCAAGTGGTGGGCTACCCGCTGATCGACCTCAAGCGCGCGGGCTACTTTGTCAAGGAATACGTGTACCGCATTGAAGAGGCGGTCATCCGAACCCTGCTGCACTTTGGCGTCACCGGCCACCGCGTGGGTAGCGCACCGGGTATTTATGTGCGGCTGGATGACCCCAGCAGCCATGCACCGCTGGAGCAACGTCCCCGCAAAGCGGACCCGACTGCGGCCAAGGGGGGCGACCCCGACTTCACCGGCCTGGGCAAGATTGCCGCCTTGGGGATCAAGGTCAGCCGCAACTGCACCTACCACGGCGTCGCACTGAACGTGGCGATGGACCTGGAACCCTACTCCCGTATCAACCCCTGCGGATACGTCAGCTTAAAGACTGTGGATCTTTCTACAATCGGAGTCACAGTTGGCTGGTCGGACGCCGCCGACGTTCTGAGCCACAAGCTCGCAACCTATTTAGCACCATGACCCAAAGCACACCCGACACCGTACCCAACAACACGGTGCGCGAAGCCCAAACCGTTGAGAACTACGATCCCAGCGCCAAGCAAAAAGCGGCGGCCAAGTTGTCGCGTATTCCGGTCAAAGTGGTGCAGGGCGAAATTTTGAAGAAACCGGACTGGATCCGCGTCAAGGCGGGCTCCCCCAGCACCCGGTTTTACGAGATCAAGGACACGCTGCGCGCCAACAAGTTGGTCACGGTGTGCGAAGAGGCATCCTGCCCCAACATCGGCGAATGCTTTGGCAAGGGCACCGCCACCTTCATGATCATGGGCGACAAGTGCACGCGGCGCTGCCCGTTTTGCGATGTGGGCCACGGCCGACCCGACCCACTGGATGCGAATGAGCCCGAGAACTTGGCCAAAACCATTGCCCAGCTCAAGCTCAAATACGTGGTCATCACCAGCGTGGACCGCGATGACCTGCGCGACGGCGGTGCCCAGCACTTTGCCGATTGCATCAACCGCATCCGCGAACTCTCGCCCACCACGCAGATTGAAGTGCTGGTGCCCGACTTCCGGGGCCGCGACGACCGCGCGTTGAAGATTTTGCAGGCTGCGCCACCGGATGTGATGAACCACAATCTGGAAACCGCCCCGCGCCTGTACAAGGAAGCCCGCCCTGGCAGCGACTACCAGTTCTCCTTGAACCTGCTCAAGAAGTTCAAAGAGTTGCACCCCAACGTGCCGACCAAGAGCGGCATCATGGTCGGCCTGGGCGAGACAGATGAAGAAGTGCTGCAAGTCATGCAGGACATGCGCGACCACAACATCGAAATGCTGACCATCGGCCAGTACCTGGCCCCCAGCATGAGCCACCTGACCGTGAAGCGCTATGTGCACCCCGACACCTTCAAGATGTTTGAGACCCGTGCTTATGAGATGGGTTTCAAGCACGCCGCGGTCGGCGCCATGGTGCGCAGCTCGTACCACGCCGATGTGCAGGCCGGGCACGCGCTGGGAAGCGTCTAGCCCAGGCCTTTTCTAAACAGAGGCTCAGCGCACGCGGCCTGTGCTGGGCCTTACTTCGGCATCACCACAGAGTCAATGACGTGGATGACGCCGTTATCGGCAACGATATCGGTTTTCACCACATTCGCGTTGTCGACCTTGACTCCGCCCATGGTACTGACCGTCAGTTCAGAGCCCTGAACGGTCTTCACTTTTCCGGCCTTCACGTCTGCCGCCATCACCTTGCCCGCAACTACGTGGTAGGTGAGTACAGCAGTCAGTTTTGCCTTGTCCTTGAGCAGCGCGTCCAGATCGGCCTTCGGGATTTTGGCGAAGGCCTCATCAGTCGGCGCAAACACGGTGAACGGACCCTTTCCTTTCAGGGTATCGACCAAGCCGGCTGCGCCAAGGGCTGCTGCCAGGGTTTTAAAGCTGCCAGCACCTACGGCGGTGTCGACAATGTCTTTGGCGTTTGCAGAAAATGCTGCGCCTAGGACCAAAACAGAAGCGATAAGAGTCTTTTTCATGGAAATCTCCAAAATTGATGGCATTCAGCCAAGTCCGCCAAAAATGTGGCGCAAATGAAATATACAACCGACAGGTAACCTTATAAACCGTACGGTAATAAACAATACCGAACAGTCACATTTGATGCAGACAAGTTCCGAATCACCCGTTCACAGGGGACTTTCTCTCCACTCAACAGGGGAATCCGACCCTTGCCAAACATTTATGCGCACAAATAGGTAAGGTTTGGCTCTTGTGCACGACCAACGTCCTAAGCACCACTTTCAAGGAACCTCACCATGCTGCGTCGTCGACTTCTCGCCCTGATGGGCACTCTGGGTCTGGCACAACACCTGTCCAGCGCCCATGCGGCGGAGGGATCAAAAATTGTGCCGCTGCGCCTGAGCGACGCCGAATGGAAGAAGCGTCTGGGTGCCGCGCAATACGACGTACTGCGCCAAGAAGGCACCGAGCGCTCGGGCACCAGCCCATTGAACGGCGAGAAGCGCAAGGGCACCTACCATTGCGCGGGTTGTGATTTGCCGCTGTTTAGCTCCGACATGAAGTACGACAGTGGTACCGGCTGGCCCAGTTTCTTCACTTTTCTGCCAGGTGCGCTGGAGACCAAAACCGACTTCAAACTCATACTGCCCCGCACGGAATACCACTGTGCGCGTTGCGAAGGCCACCAGGGCCATGTGTTTAACGACGGGCCCCAACCCAGCGGCAAGCGCTATTGCAACAACGGTGTTGCGCTCACATTCAAAGGTGCCGTATGAAACTCAAACCCCTATTTTCAGCCGCACTGTTGGGCCTGGCTTTGCTGGGCAGCGCAAACGTCAGTGCACAAACCACGGCCAAGGCGGTGTTTGCAGGCGGGTGTTTCTGGTGCGTGGAGTCGGACTTTGACAAAATTCCTGGCGTGTTGTCCACCACCTCGGGCTACAGCGGTGGCAAAACCAACAACCCCACTTACGAACAAGTGTCCAGCCACACCACCGGCCATGCCGAGGTGGTGGAGGTGCTTTACGACCCCAGCAAGGTGAGCTACCAACGCTTGGTGGAGTACTTCTGGCGCACCATCGACCCCACGGTGAAAGACCAGCAGTTTTGTGACCATGGCACCCCCTACCGCAGCGCGATCTTTGCCCAAAATGCGGAGCAACTCAAGGTGGCGCAGGAGTCACGCGCTGCGCTGGAGAAAAGCAAACCCTTCAAAGAAGGCATCGTCACCGAGGTCCTGTTGGGCAGCGTCTTCTACCCGGCCGAGGAATACCACCAGGATTACTACAAAAAGAACCCTTTGCGCTACAAGTACTACCGCACCAGTTGCGGGCGCGATGCGCGGCTGCAGCAACTGTGGGGGCCGCTGGCAGGCAAATAGGCACGGACGACTACTCGTCCCAGTCTTTCCAATCGACCGCATGGGTGGCGCGGTATCGGTTGACGGCTTGGCCCACCGTGGGTGAAAAATGGGAGGGCCAATTGCTTGCAGGGTGCCGCAGTGCTGCATGCGGTCTTTCACCAGCCTCATGCGATGGATCGGACATAGAAACCTGAGCCCCCACATCATGTGGTCATGGCTGAATGCGATTGGGGTTGTGTTGCGGCAACGCGGTACGATGCTTCCAATACTGTGCTGAAACCTCTAGTCCGCCGCCACTGGATCAAACACTGCAATGATACGTTCGACGCCTCTGACGCCCTATCAATTTGCGAAAGCTTTGCTGAGCTTTTTTCTCGCATTTTCATCGGTTTGGGCCGGGGCGCAGACTCTAGTGCTGCCCGAATTGCAAAGTGGATATTTGGGGAAGCAGGCCGAATTTTTCTTTGAGGATGGCCCCCCGCTAACACGGGCAGAGGTTCAAGAACTGCATCGAGCAAACCGATTTCAACAGGGCACCCGTGACGTACCGGGCTACGGAATCGGCGCACGATCTGTGTGGTTTCGCTGGAGTGTGCTGAATCCGACAGCGCAGCCATTGCCCATGCACTTGCGGGTCGGCACGACCTGGATTGACAAGATTGACGTCTATCTCGTGCGTGACGGTCAGGACACTGCCCACTGGTTCACAGGGGATGACCGCTCCGGCGCGCCCGGCATTCAGGTCGCCATTGGCTACGAAGTGGTACCCGTGTTTCAACCCGGGACCAGTGAGTTGTTTGTGCGCGTCGAGTCCATTGATCCGATGGTGATCCCCAGCGAACTGTTGACACCAGAACAAGCGCAGGCCAGCCTGCGCTGGGTGAATTACGGCTATGGCTTGATCTACGGCATGTTGCTCACACTCATTGCCTACAACGCAATGCTGTACCTCGGCTTGCGAGAAAGCCGGTATTTTCTCTATTGCCTGTACCTGTCTGCGCTGCTGTGCCTGGACATCGCCTACACAGGGCACGGTTTGGCTTACCTTTGGGCCGGACAAGTGCAGTTGCAACGCTACATCATCCTGATTCTGATGGTGGTCTTTGGCAGTTGCGGCTGGTTGTTTGCAAGCCGTTTTCTGGAGCTTGCCGAAAATGCACCGCTGGTCCTGCGTTGGCTGCGCTGGGGGGCGATTTCTGCAGTGGCATTGATTCTCACGCTTGCTCTCGCCGATGCCCAATTGCCAGCGGCACTTTTCGCCTTTGGATTTTTTGGTTTCGCGTCCGTGTGTATGGTGTTGCTTGGCCTTTTCAGACAAAAACACAAACGGGCCGCTGGGCGCTATTTCCTGGTTGCGGTGATCTGCGGCATGCTGGGGGGAATCGCCACCATGTTGACTGTATTGGGACTGATTCCCTTCACGACACTGACCTACCATGGCCTGGAGTTGGGCGTGATTCTGGAAGCCAACATGCTCGCACTGGCTTTGGCCTACCAAATGCGCCAGCATCAGATCAGCAGCACTCAACGTATGCTGGCCGAAGACACCGCCAATGCGGCCAGTCGCAACAAGTCGGAATTTCTGTCGAATATGAGCCACGAGATTCGCACCCCTATGAACGGGGTGATCGGCATGATCGACATCTTGCAGGAAACCTCGCTGTCGTCCGATCAGTCTCGCATGCTGGGCACCATTCAAACGTCGTCCATAGCATTGCTGAAAATATTGAATGACATACTGGACTTCTCCAAGATCGAGGCCGGAAAGCTCGAGGTTGAAAGCATCCCCATGCACCTGCGTGGGGTGGTGGACGGGGTGGTCCAGCTAATAGACTCCACTGCCAAGGCCAAGTCGATTGTGTTGTCCATGCATGTTGAGCCAGACCTTCCACATTGGGTGCGCGGCGATCCCAACCGCTTGCGACAGGTGCTGATTAACCTGGTGAGTAACGCCCTAAAGTTCACAGCCAACCCTTCTGAGCGCCCCGCACAGGTCATGTTGTTGGTGAAATCCTGCACGCTAACCGATGGCCGCCATGGCATGCGCCTCAGCGTAAAGGACAACGGTATTGGTATGAGTGCCGAAGTTCTGGCCAAACTGTTTATGCCGTTCACTCAGGCAGACCAAACTACATCGCGCAAGTTTGGTGGCACGGGGCTGGGGTTATCCATTAGCCAGCGCCTGATCGATCTCATGGGTGGAAGCATCACCGCGACCAGCGTGCCTGGTGTTGGCTCTGAATTCATCATCCAGCTGGGCTTGGAGCCCTGTGAAGCTGGGCAGCATCCACCGCCAATACCGTTATCAGAACCAGCACAACGCCGTACTCAGATTGTCCACCCACAGACACAGCACCCCAACGCAACGGCAATGGACCAAGCCGTGCAAGCTCAGCGACTGATCTTGCTGGCCGAAGATAACGAGACCAACCGCGAAGTGATGCAAGAGCAGTTGCGCCAGTTGGGCTATATCTGCGAGATGGCAGAAGACGGCGCCATCGCACTGCAAATGTGGCAAGCCAACCCGGGCCGATATGCTTTGCTGTTGAGCGACTGCCACATGCCCAACCTGGACGGCTTTGGGCTGACGGAAGCCATTCGGGCGACCGAGTCGGCACACACTCGTCTACCCATCATCGCCGTGACCGCCAATGCCATGCAAGGCGTTGCCCAGCTTTGCCATGCGCGTGGCATGGACGACTACATTTCGAAACCGCTGCGAATGGCAGAACTGAAAACGATGCTAGATAAGTGGTTACCCAAACGCAAAGCTGAAACCCTTGCCGTGTGGGACATCACTGCGCTGGTCGAGATGGTGGGAAACAACTCGACCACGCATCGCAGCTTGCTGGAAAAATTCTTGCTCTCCGCTGAAAGGCAAGTCGCCGAAATTCGCAGAGCCACATTGACTGACGACACAACCGTCCTGGCGGATGCTGCCCACTCACTCAAGTCGGCAGCCCGCAGCGTGGGTGCACTGGCCTTAAGTGAACTCTGCCAACGCCTGGAAACCGCAGGACGAAATGGCGACGCGCCAAGCTGTGCAGCATTGGTGCAACCGTTGACTGAAGCCTTTGCCGCTGCTGCACATGAGATTCAGATCCACTTGAATCTGACGCGTTAAGTGCCGGGGCGTCTGCGGTTCAAGCGGGTGCGCAAGCTATTGGGAGCAAAGCGGGCAAGTAACAAGACTCACTGCTCGTCCCAGTCCTTCCAGTCCACCGCGTGGGTGGACCTGTACAGGTTGACGGCTTGCCCGAGGGTGGGTGAAAAAATCTGGGTGCCAATCGTCTGCAGGGTACCGTAGTGCTGCAAGCGGTCTTTCACCGGCCCCTTCAGACCCGCAAACCACAGTTCAATCCCTTGTTGCTTCAGCTCGCGGTGCAGCTCCACCAGCATCTCGGCGGCGGTAATGTCCACATCGGAGATCGCGTCGGCCGCCACCACCACGCGCCGCGTGGGCGTGGCGACGCTG
>CAJASG010000662.1 GCA_903944555.1 uncultured beta proteobacterium | reverse complement strand
TGCCACCGACGCCATTCAGGCAGCGGCTGGCGGGCACCACTTTTTGTCGGTGCACAAGAATGGCCAGGTGGCGATTGTGCAAACCAACGGTAATCCCGATTGCCACGTCATCCTGCGCGGCGGTAAAGCGCCCAACTACGATGCGGCCAGTGTGGCTGCCGCCTGCAAAGAGCTGGAAAAAGCCAAGCTGCCCGCGACCCTGATGGTGGATTGCAGCCACGCCAACAGCAGCAAGCAGCATGAAAAACAGGTGGAAGTGGCGCGCGACATTGCAGCACAAGTATCGGGCGGCTCCACCAGCGTGTTTGGCGTGATGGTGGAGAGCAACCTGCAGCCGGGTGCCCAGAAATTCACTCCGGGTAAAGACGATGCCAGCCAGCTGGAATACGGCAAGAGCATCACTGACGCCTGCCTGGGCTGGGACGATTCGCTGCAGTCACTGGAACTGTTGTCGGCTGCGGTCAAGGCACGCCGCACCCTGTGAGGGTGTCGGGTTACAGGTGTTTTCTGCCTGTAACCCGGGTAGAACCTGCGCAGGCAGCTACTTTTTTTGTAGCGCGTCCATCAGCTTGAGGTGGATGCCGCCAAAGCCCCCGTTGCTCATGCACAGGATGTGGTCACCGGGGCGCACTTGGGCAAGCACTTGGGCCACCAGTGCGTCAATGTTGTCACCCACCTCGGCCCGCGTACCCATGGGGGTCAGCGCCTCGTGTGCATCCCAACCCAAGCCGCCGCTGTGGCAAAAAGCGAGGTCCGCTTCCTCCAGACTCCAGGGCAGTTGCGCCTTCATGGCGCCCAGCTTCATGGTGTTGCTGCGCGGCTCGAACACCGCCAGAATGCGTGCGCTGCCGACCTTGCGGCGCAGACCATCGATGGTGGTGCGGATGGCGGTGGGGTGGTGGGCAAAGTCGTCATAGATGGTGACCGGCGCTTGCGCTGAGGCGCCGGAGCCTCCGATATTCAATTGCACCCGGGCCCGCACTTCCATGCGGCGTTTGACGTTTTCAAACCGGCCCAGCGCGTGCGCCGCGATTTCTGCCGACACCCCGACATGGTCGGCGGCGGCGATGGCGGCCAGCGCATTGAGCTGGTTGTGCACACCGCCCAAGGCCCATGCCACCTGGGCTACGCGTGTGCCTTGCTGGTGAACCTCAAAATGGTCCGGCTCGCCCAGGGCGGTGAAGTCACTCACGGCGGAGCCAAAACTGCGCACTTCACTCCAGCAGCCCTGGTGCAGTACACGGGTCAGGCTTTCCTCCAAGGCATTGACCACCACGCGGCCCGACGCCGGAACGGTGCGAATCAGGTGGTGAAATTGGCGCTCAATAGCCGCCAGATTGTCAAAAATATCCGCGTGGTCGAACTCCAGGTTGTTCAAGATAGCCGTGCGCGTGCGGTAGTGCACAAATTTGCTGCGCTTGTCAAAAAATGCCGTGTCGTATTCATCGGCCTCGATCACAAAGTACTTTCCCGCCCCTAGACGGGCAGACACCTCAAAGTTCATCGGTACGCCGCCCACCAAAAAGCCGGGCTGAAGTCCGGCGCACTCAAGAATCCACGCCAGCATGGCGGTGGTGGTGGTTTTGCCGTGGGTGCCGGCCACCGCCAGCACATGGCGCCCCTGCAGCACATGTTCGGCCAGCCATTGGGGGCCGCTGGTGTAGGGTGCGCCCGCGTCCAGAATGGCTTCCATCAGCGGGAATTTGGGGGTGCCATCCGCTAGGTGCGCACGGCTGACCACGTTGCCCACGACAAACATGTCGGGCTGCAGCGCCATCTGATCGGCGCCAAAGCCCTCGATCAGTTCGATGCCCAATGCGCGTAGTTGGTCGCTCATGGGGGGGTAAACGCCCGCGTCGCATCCGGTGACGCGGTGGCCCGCCTCGCGGGCCAGGGCCGCCAGTCCGCCCATGAAAGTGCCACAAATGCCAAGAATATGAATATGCATGGGGCTATTTTGCCAGTGCAAAATGCAGCCATGGATGCATTGAAAGCAGAAATTGCCGCAGTGGCTGCGCGGATGGTGGTCGAAGAGGGGTTGGAGTACGGCGCCTCCAAGCGCCGCGCCGTCAAACAGATGGGCTTGTCGCCACGGACCGCCTTGCCGGACAACACGCTGGTGGAGACCGCGGTGGAGGAGTACATCGCTGTTTTCTGCGCCGATACCCAGCCGGCCGAATTGCTGGCGCTGCGCGCTTTGGCGCTGGAATGGATGGACCGTTTGGCGCGTTTTCGCCCCTACCTGGCGGGCGCGGTCTGGCACGGTACAGCCACACGGCGCTCCGATGTTTACCTGCAGTTATTTTGTGATGACCCCAAATCCGCCGAGATTGGTCTGATTGACATGGGTATCCGCTTTGAGCCTCGCACTGTGACGGGGTTTCTGGGAGAGCCGGTAGACGCCTTGAGTGTGCATGTGATGTGTGCCGATCTGGGTGAATACGTCGGCTTGCATCTGTTGGTCTACGACTTGGATGATCTGCGGGGGGCGCTCAAGCCCGATGCCCGAGGGCGGCGCCCGCGTGGAAATGCAGCGGGCTTGCGTAGTTTGTTGCATGATCCTGCCCCATGACGACAGAAACCCCAAACCCATCCTTGCCACCGGCAGCCGCACCCCATGCCCTGCGGCGGCGCACCTTGTTGGCCTCTGTGGCGGCCACCGCTGCGCTGGCGGGCGTCGGCGTGGCCTGGTGGCAAGCCAGGGAGACCGAGGCGTCAATGGCCAGCCCCCCGGTGGAGGGGCTGTGGAGCCTGCAATGGGAG
>CAJASG010000661.1 GCA_903944555.1 uncultured beta proteobacterium | reverse complement strand
GCGCGTTCCTGGTAGGCCAGTACGATCAGGGCCTCGCCGCTGGCCACTTGGGGCAACCAAGCGGCCTTGGTGGCGGCATCGGCGTAGCCGGCAATTACGGCGCCAGCAATCAGTGATTGGGTCAATGGCTCCAGCACAATGCCGCGCCCCAGTTCTTCCATCACTACCATGCCCTCTACCGGCCCCATGCCCAAACCGCCATCGGCTTCCGGCACGTACAGGCCGCACAGGCCGAGCTCGGCAATTTCGTTGAAGGCCGCGCGGTCAAAGCCGCCGGCTTTTTCAGCAGCGCGGCGGCGATCAAAGGTGTAGCCCTTGTCTACCCATTTGCGCACCGCGTCGCGCAGTTGTTCCTGGTCGTCAGAGAAATCGAAATCCATGATCTTTTTCCTTTTCTTTTAACCCAGGACGACCTGAGAAACGATGTTGCGTTGCACTTCATTGGAGCCACCGTAAATGGTGGTCTTGCGCAGGTTGAAGTATTGGGATGCCAATGGCGCGCAGTGGACCGCGCCCACGGCGTCGCCCTGCCAGCCGGCTTCCATGGCCTCGCGGACCAGCGGCAAGGCAAACGGGCCTGCGGCCAGCATCATCAACTCAGCGTAACGCTGCTGAATCTCGCTGCCGCGAATCTTGAGCAAACCGGCAATGTCCAGCGATTGTTTGCCAGATTTCTCGGCCGCCAGCACGCGCAGCACCAGCATTTCCAGTGCAATCACGTCTACTTCCAGCTTGGCGATTTCGTCGCGGAAACGGATGTCGGTGTAGACGCCTTCGGCCTTGGCAATACGCTTCAGACGCTCCAGCTCGCGCTTGGTGCGGTTCACATCGGCAAGATTGGTGCGCTCGTGGGCCAGCAGGTGCTTGGCGTAGTTCCAGCCCTTGTTTTCTTCGCCAATCAGGTTGTTGGCAGGGACTTCGACGTTGTCAAAGAACACCTCGTTGACCTCGGCCTCGCCGTCCAGCAGCACGATGGGGCGCACGGTTACGCCAGGGGACTTCATGTCGATCAGCAGAAAGCTGATGCCGGTTTGGGGCTTGCCCTCGGTGCTGGTGCGCACCAGGCAGAAAATCCATTCGCCATATTGGCCCAGAGTGGTCCAGGTTTTTTGGCCGTTGACAATGTACTTGTCGCCCTGGCGTTCTGCTTTGGTTTTGACCGAAGCCAGGTCCGAGCCGGAGCCGGGTTCGCTGTAGCCTTGGCTCCACCACACGGAGCCATCCGCAATGCCTGGCAAGAAGCGTTGCTGTTGCTCCGCATTGCCAAACGCCATGATGACCGGAGCCACCATGACCGGGCCAAAGGGCACCACGCGGGGTGCACCGGCCATGGCGCACTCTTCTTCAAACAAATGCTTTTGGATCGAGTTCCAGCCCGGGCCGCCAAATTCTTTGGGCCAGGCGTGGCCGAGCCAGCCCTTTTTGCCCAAAATCTTGGCCCAACCCTGCATGTCGTCGCGGGTCAGATGCAAGGCGTTGTGCACTTTGTGCGACAACTCGGCAGGCAGGTTAGCGCCTACCCAAGCGCGAATTTCTTCTCGGAATGCCTGTTCTTCAGGTGTAAATGCCAAATCCATCGGGGAATCTCCAGTCGTTCGGTCACATTAAGACCCCCGTTTTTAGCACGATCGTTCGTTTATGGTTGTCCGGGTGGTGACAATCCGAGCTCAGAACACAGCTTTTCTACCGTTTCACGCAGCTGTGCCACCTCCGACTCCAGCCGTTCAATGCGTTCAGCGGTACCGCCCGACGCTGCGGCGCTGCTCTGGAACGCTTGCGTTGCGTCTACCGGGCCGCACAGCAAATGCGCCCAACGCTGCTCCCTGGCACCCGGCGCACGCGCCAGTTTGACCACCAGCGGACCACCTTTTTCAACCGAACGCTCTTGTAGCTCGTCCAAAAAGCCTTCAACGGAAGAAATATCGGCAAACTTGTACCAGCGCTCGGCGTTCAGCCGCAGTTCGGCGCTGGTCTGTGGGCCGCGCAGCATCAACAGGCCCAGCAGCACGGCGGCTTGCTCATACACGCCCACGCCACGCTGGAAATTGTGCTCAAACTTGGTGGTACGCGCGCCACCAATTTCGCGCACCAGGTTGGCTCCGCGCAAGGTGCTGACGGCTTCGGCCACCTGCGCCTCGGTCAGGTCCATGGATGGCTCGCGGCTGCTTGTCTGGTTGCAGCCCAGCACCAGCGAGTTGAGGGAGAGCGGGTAGCTGTCGGGCACGGTGCGGGCTTTTTCCATCAGGGTGCCCAGGACGCGGGCCTCGATGGGAGTGAGGAGCACCGATGGGGGCGGTGTGGAAGATGTAGCAGATGGGGTCAAGGTCATAATTCGGGCAGGTATGAAAAACATCGTTATTTTGATCTCTGGCGGCGGCTCCAATATGGCCGCCATCGTAAATACTGCCAAACGCGACCATTGGGCTGAAAAATACGGCGCCCGCGTGGCCGCAGTCATCAGCAACAAGGCCGATGCGGGCGGGCTGGCGTTTGCGCGTGAACACGGCATTCCCACCGCCGTACTGGACCACAAGGCCTTTGCGTCGCGCGAAGCGTTTGACGCGGCGTTGATGGCACTGATTGACCAGCACGATACGCCAGACCGTCCGGTGCTGCTGGTTTTGGCGGGTTTTATGCGTATCTTGACGCCTGGTTTTGTCGCCCATTACGCCGGGCGGTTGACCAATATCCACCCGTCGCTCTTACCGGCGTTTGCGGGTTTGCACACCCAGCAACGGGCCTTGGATGCGGGTTGCAAGTTTGCCGGTGCGACCGTGCATTTGGTCACCGCTGAGCTGGACCATGGCCCGATCCTGGCGCAGGCCGTGGTGCCGGTGCTGCCCGGCGACACCGCCGACACCCTGGCCGCCCGGGTGCTGACCCAGGAGCATTTGATTTACCCTCGGGCGGTAGCGCAGTTGCTACAAAAATAGTAGCTGCTTGCGCACGTTCCATAAGGGCTAGAGGCCTATTTGACCTATAAATATCACTCGTGGCGCAGTGCCTCTATCGGGTCTAGCCGCGCCGCCCGGCGGGCCGGGAAATAGCCGAACAGCACCCCAATGCCCGCCGAGAACAGGAAGGACAGTAGGTTGACGCCGGGGTTGAATAGGTAGGGCACGTCCATCAGGCTGGACAGCCCCAGCGAGGCGCCGGTGGCCAGCACAATGCCGATCAGCCCGCCCAGCGAGGACAGCACCACGGCTTCAATCAAAAACTGCAGCAGCACCTCGCGCTCCAGCGCCCCGATGGCTAGGCGCAGCCCGATCTCGCGGGTGCGCTCGGTCACGCTGACCAGCATGATGTTCATGATGCCGATGCCGCCCACCAGCAGGCTCACCGCCGCCACCGCGCCCAGCAGCATGGTCATGATCTTGGTGGTGCCGGACAGGGTTTCGGCCAGTTGTTTGGTGTCCAGCACATTGAAGTTGTCTTCATCCCCCCGGGCCAGCTTGCGCCGCTCGCGCAGCAGCTGGGTGATGCCCGACTTGACGCGGCTGGCATCACTGCCATCTTTCATCGACACCAACAGGGTGTTGACGCGGGTGTTGCCGGTGATGCGGCGCTGAAGTGTGCGGATAGGTACCAGTACCACGTCGTCCTGGTCGTTGCCAAAGGCGCCTTGGCCTTTGGAGGCCAGCAGGCCAACGATTTCGCAAGAGATTTGCTTCACGCGCAGCTGCTCCCCTACGGCCGGGCGCGTGCCAAACAGTTCGCGCCGAACCGTTTCCCCAATCAGACACACGGCGGCTCCGGCGCGCAGTTCGTCATCCGAGAACTCGCGCCCGTCGGCCACCTTCCAGTTGCCGGTGATCAGCCAGTTGTTGGTGCTGCCGATCACGCTGCTGCTCCAATTGCGTCCCTGGGCGACCACGGTGGCGCCGGTGCGGGCCTCGGGTGCCACGGCGGCAATGCCGCCAATCTGGGTGGCAATGGCTTCGGCGTCGGTCTCCTTGAAGGCGGGGCCACCACCACCGGGGCCCATCATGCGCTGGCCGGGGCGCACTTGCAGCAAGTTGGTGCCCAGGCCTGAAATCTGGCTTTGCACGGCCATGGTGGCGCCGTTGCCCAGCGTCACCATGGTGATGACGGCACTGACGCCGATCACGATGCCCAAAATGGTCAAAAACGAGCGCATCAAATTGCGCCGGATGGAGCGCAGCGCCAGCAGTAGGGTGTTGAGTAGCATCAGGCCACCTCGGCTGTCGTGGGGGCTGCTGCGGTCGATGCCTGCAAACCGGCGGGATGCGGGTTGGGGGTGTCGCTGGCCACCACGCCGTCCACAAAGCGCACCACGCGTTTGGCATAGGCCGCCATGTCGGCTTCGTGCGTGACCATCAGCACGGTAATGCCATGGTCCACATTCAAGCGCCACAGCAGTTCCATGATCTCTCTACTGCGCTGGGTGTCCAGGTTGCCGGTGGGCTCGTCGGCCAGCAACACGGCGGGTTCCGTCACGATGGCACGGGCAATGGCCACGCGTTGTTGCTGCCCGCCCGACAGTTCGGCGGGCGTGTGGTGTTCCCAGCCTGCCAAGCCCACCGATGCCAGCGCCTTGGCGGCCAGCGCGTGTCGTGTTTTGGCGGATTCGCCCCGGTACAACAGGGGTAGTTCCACGTTTTCCTGGGCCGAGGTGCGCGCCAGCAGATTGAAGCCCTGAAACACAAAGCCCAAAAAGCGCCGCCGCAGCCGCGCCCGCTGGTCGCGCGACAGGGTTTCTACATGCACGCCGTTGAACAAATACTCGCCCGTAGTGGGTGTGTCCAGACAGCCCAGGGTGTTCATGGCGGTCGATTTGCCCGAACCGCTGGGGCCCATGATGGCGACAAAATCACCGGCTTCAATGGTCAGGTCGACACCTTTGAGCGCCTGCAGGGCGGTGGCACCCTCGCCATACATTTTGGTGACCCGGCGCAACTGGATCAGTGGTGTCGCACTCATGGCGTCGTACCGGCAGCGCGCTGGTCGGTGATGACTTGCATGCCGGGCTGCAATTCACCGCCAGTGATCTCGGTCATGCGCCCGTCGCTGATGCCGGTAGTTACCGCTACGGCCACCGCATTGCCACCCTGCAGCACCCACAGCTGTTTGGACGGGCCCGTGCCGCCAGCCGTTTTGCGCGCAATGCCGCCGGGCATGCGTGGCATCAGGCTGGACATGATGCCGCCGCTGGACTTGCCCGCGCCGGGCCCACCGGTTTGTGACGGGGTGAAACGCAAGGCCGTATTGGGCACCAGCAACACATCGGTGCGCTCGGTGGCGGTGATGGAACTGGACGCGGTCATGCCGGGGCGCAGACTCAGGTCGGCGTTGTCCACTTCGAGGTAGGTTTGGTAGGTGACCACGTTTTCGGTGATGGTGGAGCCAAACGCCACGCGGGTGACGTTAGCCGGGTATTTGCGGGCCGGGTAGGCGCTGACGGTGAAGCCGGCTTTTTGCCCCACTTTGACGGCGCCCACATCCGCTTCGTCCACATTCACCTGCAGGCGCAGCTTGGACAGGTCTTCCGCGATGGTGAACAGGGTCACGGCTTGCAGCGATGCGGCCACCGCGTTGCCGGGGTCCACGGTGCGGGTCAGCACCACGCCGTCAATCGAGGAACGAATCGAGGCCTTGGACAGGTTGGTCTCGTCAGTGGACAGCGTGGCCTGTGCCACGGTCACGTTGGCGCGGGCGCTGGTCTCAGCCGCCATGGCGCGTTCCACCGTGGCCCGGCCGGTCTCCAACTCGGCTTTGGATGGCACTTTGCCACCCGACAAGCGGGCCACTTCTTCCAGCCGCGCCAGGTTGCCTTTGGCTTCCGTGGTGGTGGCTGCGGCCTGGGCCACCGAGGCAATCGCAGAGCCCAGGTTGGCGCGTGAGCGGGCCACCTGGTCGCCCAGCTTGGCGGTGTCCAGCTCGACCAGCACCTGGCCTTTTTTCACCTTGTCGTTCACGTCCACCAGCACGCGCAGCACGGTGCCCGACAGCTCACTGCCGATGCTGACCGAGCGGGTGGGCTGCAGCGTGCCATTGGCCGATACGCTCAAAGTCAGGTTGCCTTTGGTGGCTGGCTCGGTCACATACACAGGTGCGGCTTTGCTGGCCTGACTGTTCTGCCAGAAATAGAAACCAACAGCACTGAGCACAACCACCGCAATGCTGACCCAGAGTGCGGTGCGGCGCCACCATACGCGCGGTGGTGCTTCGTTGAGCAGGGATTGCAACTCGGCGGTGGACAGGGGTTCACTGGCTTGAGTGGTGCTTGCAGGTACGGTGCCTGCAGGGGAGGTAGAGGTAGTCATTTTTATTCTGGAAATTTTGGGTGCTGTGTTCAGTTCCAGCCGCCGCCCAGCGCCTTGTACAGGCGCACATGGTCGGAGCTGATGTCGGCCTGGCTGCTGGCCACGCTGTCTTGCGCGGTGAGCAGCGTGCGTTGGGTTTGCAGCACGGTCTGGAAGTCAATCAATCCGCTGGCGTAGCGCTGCTGTGCCAGCAGGGCGGCATTGCCCGCGGCCGTGGCCGCGCTTTGCAGGTGGGTTTGGCGTGCGCGGTCACCACGCAATGCCACCAGCGCGTCTTCCACGTCTTTCAGCGCCGTGAGCACCACCGTCTGGTAGTTGACGCGCGCTTGCTCCAGTGCCGCCTCCTGGGCTTGCACCTGGGCTTTGGTCGCGCCACCGTCCAACAGGGGAATGGAGACACTGGCCAGCAGCGCTTTGAGCACCGATGCGCTGTTGGTCAGCGCTTCCAGCGTGAGCGCACTCAAGCCGATGGAACCGCCAATGGAAAAGCTAGGGTACTGCGCGGCCTGTGCCTGCGAGACCCGAGCCAGGGCGGCGCTGATGCGGTGCTCTGCCGTCCGCACATCCGGGCGCTGGCGCAGGGTTTGCGCCGGAATGCTCAGGGCCAGGTCGTGCGCGGCTTGGGGCACGGGCTCAGGCTTTGTCAGTGTGTTTTGCAGGGCATCGGGCGTTTGGCCGGTCAGCACCGCCAGGGCGTGCCGGGTTTTGGCAATGCTGGTCTCCAGCGCGGGCAATTGGGCACTGGTTTGTGCGCTGGCGGTGCGGGCCTGTTCGACTTCCAGCGAGGTGGTCAAACCGGCTTGGGCGCGCCAGTCGGTGATTTGCAGGGTCTCGTTCTGGCTGGCGAGGTTGGTGCGTGCGATGGCCAGTTGGGCCTGCTGGCCACGCAGCTGGATGTAGGCCAGAGCCACCTCGGCCGCCACCGATACCTGTGTATCGGCCAGCGTTGCTTGTGCTGCCTGCGCATCGGCTTCGGTGGCGTCCAGCGCACTGTGCTTGCCGCCAAAAATATCGGGCTCCCAACTGGCATCCAGCCCGGCTTTGAAGGTGTTGCCGGGCGCGTTGTCGCCAGACTGGTTGCGCTGGGCGGACCCGGAGGCGGACACGCTGGGCAACAGGCCTGCGCCTTTGACGTCGCGCAGGGCCCGGGACTGTTGCAGTGCCGCCTGTGCCGAACGGATGCTGGTGTTGGCCTGCAATGCCTGAGTCACAAGGGTGGTGAGCAGTGGGTCGTTGAAGTTTTGCCACCATTGCGCGAGTTCAGCGGCTTTGTCAGGGTTGCTGGGCGCTGTTGCAACAGACCAGGCGGGCGGGATCGCCATGGCTGGTGTGTCGCCCTGTGTTTGTGGTTTTCCGGGAGACGCGCAGCCGGTCAGCACAATGGCCAACGCCAGCCAAAAACTGACGGCATGGGGCTTGCGTGGGGTCAAGCGCCAGGCGCCGGGGGAATAGGAGAGCATGGGGGATCGTGCAGTTCAGGATTTTTGGGGTAAATCCATTGTGCGCGCATGCTGTGCAGGGGGCGTTACTCCAACGTGAAGACTTGTAAAGTTGCAGGGTTGCGCGGGCGATTATTAGGTGAGGTCCAGCGTGTCGCCAAGGGCCCGGCGTGGCGACGCGGGCAGGGTGTCCGCCGGATAGCCCAGGCGAAGCAGTACCTGCGGGAAGCCCGTGCGCCCCATCAGGTCCTGCAGCTTTGGCCGCAACCCAGGTACTTGCACAGGTTGGTTCAGGTACGAGGCTTGCAGGCCCAAACCATAGGCGACCAGCAGCACGCGTTGCAGGGCCTGGCCCGCCAGTAGCCAGTGCTCAGGCCCGTCCGCGTCGGTGCCGAGCACCGCCAGCAGTGGCGAGGCATCGGCCAGTTGCTGGTCTTTGGCGCCTACACCGTGGCCCATGTCAAAGGTGCGTACCACCGCTTGCGCCACCGGGACGGCCAGTCCGGGCACCGTCATGCCATCGCCTCGGCGCTTGGGGTGCATCCACATGGCCAACTCGCGCCGCCAGCTTGGATTGGCCCATTGCGCCGCATCCCCTTCTGCCACCAGAGCGGCCACCGCGTGGCGCGCAGTGGCGCCGCTGATGGGTTGCAGCCAGGCGTGCTCTTGGGCTGCGGCGTGTACCAATGCTTCGGTGAGACGCGTTGGCACCACACGCTCGGCAAAGGCTTTGCGGTACGTGCGCCTGTGCCCCATCGCTTCCTGGAGTTCGGCCAGATCGGGCGAAACGGTGCTGGACGCCGCCATCTCCACGTTGGCCAACAAATCGTTGTTGTGGGGGTCAGGCAACAAGCTGATGTGCACAGGCACCTCTGCGTGGGCCGCTGCAACGCGCAAGTTGAACAATGCGCAACTGCAGCTGATGGTCAGTTCACGGTCATCGGGGTCATTGACGGGCAGTGCGCGCGTGCGGTCGGCCCACAACTCGATTCCTCCATCGTGCAAACGGAACTTCCATGGTTGGGTGTTGTGGCTGGACGGCGCCAAGATGGCGGCTTGCAGCAGCTGCACTGCAATGTCGCGGTCGAGTCCTAACTGGGACGAGGGCATGGGCATTACTCCAATGGTCTTGTGTGATTAGCGACAGGAGGCGCCACTCTGAACAATGTCCCATGCCCACCGTGTGGGTGAATTGACAATACGCAACCGAACTGACCCGACTTGACCCACCGCATGGCAGCGCAGCGGGTCAGCGGGTCATGGGGTTCAGGCAGTGGCGCTCAGCGTGCTGCTGCTTTGGCCCGACAGGCTGGCGGCGATCTGGCTGTACAGCTGCTTGGCGAGTTTGGCCACTTCAACGAAGCTGGCAGACGTTTCCTTGGACTCGCTCCCACTTGCCTTAGCGCTGTCGGTGCTGTCGCCTTTGCTGGCTTTGGCTGCGTCCTTGATCGCGCCGACCAGGCGTTCCAGTTCCGACACGGTGCCATCCTGGTTAGTGTCGAGAGCATCGTAGCTGGTGTCGGATGTGGATTCGCTTTTGCCAGCGCCACCGGGGCCGCCTGGGCCTCCGGCAGGTGGTGGTCCACCAGCGCCACCGGGTCCCTTGGCGCTGTCGGTGCCTTGGGGTTTGCCTGCGTCAAACTCGGTTTGGGTCAATTTTCCGTCACTGTCCGTATCCAGCTTGGCGAACATGTCGGTGGTGTGATTGCCGGTGTCTGATTTGATTTTGTCGGTGAGGGTTTGCAGCTCCGCTTTGTCCACCGAGCCGTCGCCATTGGTGTCAATTTTGGCAAACAGGTCGTCCTGGCTGCCAGCACTGCCGCTTGCGCTGCTGGCGCCGTCGGCGCTGCGTGACTGGGCGAAGTCCATGGTGGAGGGCGGTGGCATCAGGCTTTGCATGCCCTTGCCCAGTTCGTCGCTGCTGAGATTGCCGTCGGCGTTGCTGTCCATTTTGGTGAGCGTGGCCTCGGTGTCGCTGCCAACACTGGTGCCGGTTTTTTGGTTGATCTCGCTGAGCATCGTTTTGAGCTCGGCTTTGTCGACACTGCCGCTGCTGTCGGTGTCGACTTTGGCAAACATTTTGGCTTGCATCTGGCTGCGTTGCGCCTTCATGGCGGCCCAGGGGTCGCTTGTGCTGCTGGAGCTGGTGACTCCACTGATGGTACTCATGGTCTTGTCCTTTCAAGGGTTGGAGTGAAAAGTCACCCTGGCCCGGATCGGCGTGAGGCGACACGTCCATTCTTGGTTGCTTGCGTAACGTGGGTTTGTCCGCTTTGTACCAAGATGGGTACAAAAGACACTGCATAGCCTGCAATAGGGCTTCAATTACCCGCTACATCTGTTTTTAGGGCGGGAGCGCGTTTTCTAAACTCAAGCTCTGCACCGACTTGCCGATGACTCCCACGCCCCACATCCTGATCGTTGACGACGACACCGAAATCACCAGCCTGCTCAGTGAGTACTTGGCACGCTTTAACTTCACCGTCCATGTGGCGTTTGACGGACCCTCCATGCGGGTCCAACTGGCGCAGCACCCGGTTGACCTGGTGGTGCTGGATGTGATGCTGCCCGGCGAGGATGGCCTGATGCTGTCGCGCGAAATTCGGCAACGCTCCAGCCTGCCGGTGATCATGCTCACCGCCCGTTCCAACCCGTTCGACCGCGTGGTGGGGCTGGAAAACGGGGCTGACGACTATGTGAGCAAACCCTTTGAACCCCGCGAACTGGTCGCCCGCATCCACACCGTGTTGCGCCGATCAACCCAGGCAGGCATGGGTCCGATCAACGTGGCACGCAGCGATGTGGTGTGTTTTGACGGCTGGGAGCTGCACCGTGAGGACCGCTGCCTGACCTCGCCCACCGGTTTGGTGGTCGCACTGTCCAATGCCGAGTTCCGCCTGCTGACCACGTTTTTGGAGACTCCCCGGCGCTTGTTCAGCCGGGACCAGCTGATGGAACAGGCACGGGGCCGGGCCATGGACGCGTTTGAGCGCAGCATTGACTTACTGGTGTCACGCCTGCGGCAAAAGCTGGCCGACGACTCGGACGAGCCGTCCATGATCAAAACCGTGCGTGGCGCGGGCTACATGTTCAACGTGCAGTCGGTGCAGGGGCGCATGGCGTGGCGCGCCTGAAGCCATTTCTGCACAAGCTGTTGCCCGACAGCCTGTTTGGGCGCCTGGCCTTGTTGCTGATGGTGGCCGTGGTCAGCAGCCATGTGCTGGCCCTGACCCTGATGTTTGAGGTGTTGCCACGGCCGCCTCGTCCTCCACCGGATTTTGCTGGCGGTTTGCCGCTTGGGCCGCCCCATGGCGCCTTGCCCGGGCCACACCCTGGCGGACCACCCCCATTGTTCCATCTGGGGTTGCTATTGGACATTGCGGTGCGCCTGAGCGCCCTGACGCTGGCAGCCTGGGTCGGCGCGAAATGGCTGTCTGAGCCGATGCGCCGCCTGGCCGAAGCCGCCCGTGAGCTGGGCCGTGATATTCACCGCCCACCACTTAAGGAGGAGGGCACGCGGGAATGCATTGCCACCACCCGCGTGTTCAACCAGATGCAAATCCAGATGCGCCAGCAACTGGAGCAACGTGACCAGTTCGTCGCAGCGGTGTCGCACGACCTGCGCACGCCATTGACCCGGCTGGCGCTGCGCGCGGAAAGCCTGCAAGACCCGCAGGAGCGGGCGCGCTTTGGCAAAGACATTGTG
Organism: uncultured beta proteobacterium; assembly: GCA_903944555.1. GTDB lineage: Bacteria > Pseudomonadota > Gammaproteobacteria > Burkholderiales > Burkholderiaceae_C > Allorhodoferax. The sequence goes on along the minus strand of CAJASG010000661.1, from coordinate 808 downwards.
GAAATGGACGCGATGATTCGCGCCACGCTGGACTATTTGCGGGGCGCTGCCGACCCGGAGCCCTTTGTGCCGCTGGATGTGGGCTCACTGCTGACCAGCATGGCGTGTGATTGCCAGGACGGTGGGCAGGATGTGCAAGTGTTTGGCGTGGTGGCGGCAGCACCTGTGCGGGTTCAAGCCTCCTCGCTGCGCCGTTGCATCGGCAACCTGATTGAAAACGCGGTGCGCTACGGCGTGCGGGCGCGCATCACCTTGACCGACACCGATGACGCGCTGCAAATTACCGTGGCTGATGACGGCCCCGGCATTGCCGAGGCAGAGTTGCAAAAAGTGCTGGCGCCGTTTTACCGCCTGGAAGGTTCCCGCAACCGCAACAGTGGCGGTGTGGGGTTGGGGCTGGCGACCGCCAGTGACATTGCACAACGCCACGCCGGGACGCTGCAATTGGGCAATGGCCCTGCGGGTGGGCTGCTTGCCACCTTGACGCTGCCCCGGCATGAAGTGACCATGCCGATTTCGCAAACGACTTGAGCGGCGTTTGAAACGCGATTGCATTCGTACGCTCCTCCTGCATTCGGATAGCCCAATCATTGTTTGCCCAGTGTTGGGGGTGCCATTCGTAAGAAAATTAGCAGGTTGGCGGTGTGAAAATGCGCAAAACGGGTGCATCAATTACCTGTAAAAGGTTTCTATGTCCCTGCTCTTTGATATGCCCCTGTTGGAAAATTTTTCGGAAGGAATAATTTTCCTCACTCAAGAAGGCGAAATCACTGACTTCAACCCAGCGGCGCGACCGTGGGTCAAGCAT
>CAJASG010000660.1 GCA_903944555.1 uncultured beta proteobacterium | reverse complement strand
TGGCGAGTTCATTTTGCGCATTGAAGACACCGATGTGGAGCGCTCCTCGCAGGCGGCAGTCGATGTCATCATCGAAAGCATGACCTGGCTGGGTCTGGGTTACGACGAAGGCCCGTTCTACCAAATGCAGCGCATGGATCGCTACAAGACCGTGCTGGCCGAGTTGCAGGCCGCCGGTCATGTCTACCCCTGCTATATGAGCATGGTGGAGCTGGATTCATTGCGTGACCGCCAGATGGCGGCCAAAGAAAAACCCCGTTACGACGGCACCTGGCGGCCCGAGGAAGGCAAAACCTTGCCCGCCATTCCTGCCGGTGTGCAACCTGTGTTGCGCTTCAAAACACCCCTGACAGGCACGGTCAGTTGGGACGACAAGGTGAAAGGGCGCATCGAGATTCGCAACACCGAGTTGGATGATTTGGTGATTGCCCGCCCCGACGGCACGCCCACCTACAACTTTTGCGTGGTGGTGGACGACATGGACATGGCCATCACCCACGTCATTCGTGGCGACGACCACGTCAACAACACCCCGCGCCAGATCAACATCTTCCGTGCCCTAGGCCAGGAGCCGCCGGTGTATGCCCACTTGCCGACCGTGCTCAATGAGCAGGGTGAAAAGATGAGCAAGCGCAACGGCGCCAAGCCGGTGACCGAGTACGCTGTCGAGGGCTATTTGCCCGACGCCATGGTGAACTATCTGGCGCGCCTGGGATGGAGCCACGGCGATGACGAAATATTCAGCCGCGCGCAATTTCTGGAATGGTTCAACCTCGATCATCTGGGGCGCAGTGCGGCCCAGTTTGACGAAGCGAAGCTGCGCTGGGTGAATGCCCAGCACCTGAAAGCCATGACCGGTGAGGCATTGGCGCCATTGGTGCAGGCGCAGCTGGCAAAACGCGGCATTGAATCGGATGAGCGACTCCCACAACTGTGTGATTTGCTCAAAGACCGCTGCGACACCACGGTGGTGTTGGCGGATTGGGTGGCGCGTTTTTATGCAGACGTGAACCCAAGTGCCGATGATCTGGCGCAGCATGTCACCGAGGCGGTTAAGCCGGCGGTGAAGATGCTGGCCGACAAGCTGGAAACCTGCGCATGGGACAAGGCCAGCATTGGCTCCGCCATCAAGGAAGTGCTGGCTGCTGCGGGCATCAAAATGCCGCAATTGGCCATGCCAGTGCGGGTTCTGGTCATGGGAACACCCCAGACGCCATCGTTGGATGCAGTGCTTGAACTTTGCGATCGTAAAAAAGTCATCACGAGACTTCACAAAGCCTAAAAATTAACGCTATAATTTGAGGCTTGGGAATTAAGAATACTTGTAAAAGTGTTCTGCGGTTTTGGGGGTATAGCTCAGCTGGGAGAGCGCTTGCATGGCATGCAAGAGGTCAGCAGTTCGATCCTGCTTATCTCCACCAAAATTTCTGAAAACGGATTAGTCCAAGGTTTTGACCCCATCGTCTAGAGGCCTAGGACACTACCCTTTCACGGTAGGTACCGGGGTTCGAATCCCCGTGGGGTCGCCAAGATTCATCGAAAGATGATCAAAGCGCAAGTTGGTAACGAAGCATTCTCGAAAGGGGCTGCGACTTGACTCGAAAGAGTGAAAGTTACCACTACCAGGAGTGGTAGTTCAGTTGGTTAGAATACCGGCCTGTCACGCCGGGGGTCGCGGGTTCGAGTCCCGTCCGCTCCGCCAGTATGCAAAGCCCTTATAAGTCATTGACTTATAAGGGCTTTTTGCTTTCTTGGGTGCAAGAGTATCGCAGGGGCGCAGACTGAGTGCTCGGAAGTATTAGCCCGCTTGTGACTGGGGCGCGGTCGTTGGAATGACGACCGTGATTTGAACTCCCGTTTTTGGTGTTGCTGCAATTCCGATGGTTCCGCCCAGTATTTCTTTCACAATGTTGTACGCGATATTCATGCCCAAGCCAGAGCCGCCTTGCCCCAGTTTGGTTGTGAAGAACGGATCGAACACCCGTTTTCGCACTTCTTCCGCCATTCCGACCCCGTCATCCGTGAAGTTAATGACAACCTGATCGTTGGCATTCATATGGGCTTCCAGTTGCATCTGACCGGAGGAGCGTCCTTCAAACCCGTGCTGCAAGGAATTGCTGACAAAATTGGTGATGAGCTGACCAATCGCTCCTGGGAAGCTGTCCATTTCCACGTTGCTCGATACTTCCAAAGCTAATTGATACGGCGTGTTCTTGTACATGGGCTCCAGCGTCAGGCAGACCTCGCCCAATACGGTTTGCAGGTCAAACTTGCGTCGCAAATCACTGGACTGATCGACCGCAACACGTTTGAAGCTACTGATAAGTTGATCGGCACGCGACAGTGAACGCATCAGGATCTCGGTGCCATGACTTGCAGATTCCAAAAACTCCTGCAAACCTGAGCGACGCACGACTCCTTGCTTGAACGCGTCGAACAAGGTCGCAATTTGGTACTGCAATGTGCTGCCCACGGTGACGCTGTTGCCAATAGGGGTGTTGAGTTCATGCGCAATTCCTGCAACCAAGGACCCCAGGGCTGCCATCTTCTCGGATCGAACCAACTCCGCCTGCATGGATTGGACGGACGCCAGAGCTTGCGCAATTTCACGGTTGGCCTCCTCCAATTTCTCGGTTCTGGCCAGTACGCGCTGTTCCAGCTGCTGGTTGATGTCGCGTATTTCTTGCTCCACCACGCGTTGGCGTGTGACATCCAGCAGTGTGAAGACGATAAGGGGTTCAGGGCCGGATTGAAATACACGCCCGGACAGCAAGCCAACAATCTCGCGGCCCTCTTTGTGTTTGTGGTGGACCTCAAGTTTGTCCACAAATTGGTCCCGCTCCAGTGCATCCACCAGATGCTTGCGCTCATCTGGCTCCGCCCACAAGCCGAGTTCCAGTGCCGTGCGACCGATGATCTCTTCCCTTTGGTAGCCAAAAAGACCCAACCACGCTTCATTGGCTTCCACATACCGTCCGCTATCGGGCTTCACCAAGATAGACGCCACCGGAGAGTTCTTGAAAAGCCCCGCAAAGCGAAACTCGCTTTCGCGCAATGAGCCTTGGGATCGCTCCAGGCGGCGAATGTAAATAAGCAGAAATGAGGTCAATGCAACCGCCAGCATGACCATCATGGCGGCAAACAGTGCCCGGTCGCGCGTTCTGCTTTCCCAAGGGATCAAGACACTGGCAAAGTCACGTGCGTAGACCGTGGTGATGGGGAATCCGGTGATTTTTCGGTAGGTGTAAAGCTTTTGACCTTCGTCATCGTCCAGAAAAGTCGCATCGCTGAAGGAGCCTTCAGCGGCGGCTTTGCGCAAAGAGACCAGTCTTGGCGCTTCCGAGATATCCCGGTCCACGTAACGTGCCTCGAAAGGGGAGCGTACGATCACAAAGCCGTCATCAGAAAACAAGGCCACGCTTGCATTGTTCTCTTTGGCCACGCGCGAGTACAGCGCTCCGAAGTAGGTGAGCCGGATGTCCACGCTGATAACGCCAAGTGCGCGGTCCTGTGCGTCATACAGCGTGCGCGCTACTGGAATGACCCATTGGCTGTCGTAGGGGCTGGCATAGGGGCGCCCAACCAAGGCACCTCGGTGGCCTGGATGCATGATCAGGAACTGAAGCTCGTCACGGAAGGTAACCTTGCTTTGGTGGCTTGGGTAGTCGGGTGAGCTGATCCAGCTCATTCCATCCAGCCCCACGTACTGCAGCGCCTTGAGATGGCGGCCGTGGCTCAGATCATAGGCCGCGACGGTTTCGCGAATGCGCCGCTGGTCGCGTGGTGCGCCCTTCGTGCTCGACCTCACAGCACGCGCTACTTGGTCCAATGTATGTACAGCATCTTGCAATGTCTGACTGGCATGCTCTTCCAGCAATCTGGTCGCCACGAGGCCGTTGGTGGTTTCGGACGCAATGGTTTGCATTTTGTCCTGTGCTACTGCCCACCAGGTTTGGCCGATGATCGCGAGTGATGTGACTGCGACGAACAGCAGAAGTGCGGCCCGGGTGCGGGCCAGCACAACAATAGTGGCATCCTTGTGCGTCATTGCACCCGACCTTCCTTCCATGCCTGCAGCAGCAGCTGGTAGGGAATGGTTTCGCCGCGTGGTTTTTCGTCGGCCAGCTTCTGCCAAGGTGCGCCCTTGTTGGACAGTCGGCGTTTTGGATCAAGTTGCGGGTTGAGTCTGGGAGTGCAGTGCCGCATGCCGGTGCGCTGTAAGTCGGCCAACACATCGTCCATTTCCAGGGCTAGCGAGTCCATGGCCATTTGTGGGGATTTCTCGCCACGGATGGCCGTCGAAACATTGGCCCACCAAATACGCGACATACGGGGATAGTCGGGTACGTTGTTGCCAGTCGGTGTCCAGGCGACGCGGGCCGGACTGCGGTAAAACTCAATAAGCCCGCCGTAACGGTCTGCATTCTTTGTCAAATAGGGATGTTTGATATCGGACTCTCGAATGAAGGTAAGTCCCACAACAGACTTGCGCAGGGACACCGTCTTGGAGGTCACGAACTGTGCGTACAGCCACGCGGCAGACATCCTCAGGGGTGGTGTTGACTTCAGAAAGGTCCATGCCCCAACGTCCTGGTAACCGTTTTGCATTCCGGTTTTCCAGTACGGCCCGTGGGGGGATGGCGCCATTCTCCACTTCGGGGTGCCGTCCTTGTTCACCGCGGGACTGCCGGGTTGTGTCAGAGCAGCCGTGAAGGCGGTGTACCAAAAAATTTGCTGTGCAATCTGACCTTGCGCGGGAACCGGCCCTGCATCGGAAAAGGTCATGTTCAGCGCTTCCGGCGGGGCAAATTGCTTCATCCACGCCACATACTTGGTCAAGGCGAACACTGCGGGGGGCGAGTTGACCGCCCCGCCGCGACCGACCGAGGCACCCACAGGGGTGCATTGGTCGGTCGCGACCCGGATGCCCCATTCATCCACCGGCAGGCCATTGGGAATCCCCTTGTCGGCAGCGCCTGCCATGGAGAGCCATGCATCGGTAAATCGCCAGCCCAGCGACGGATCACGCTTGCCGTAGTCCATGTGGCCGTACACCTTCTTGCCATCCAGCTCCTTGACGCTGTGGCTGAAAAAACTGGCAATGTCTTCATAGGCGGACCAGTTTTTTGGGACGCCCAGTTCATAGCCAAATTGCGCACGAAACCTGGCCTGCAAGTCTTTGCGGGCAAACCAGTCGGCGCGAAACCAGTACAGGTTGGCAAACTGCTGATCGGGGAGTTGGTAGAGTTTTCCGTCCGGCGCGGTGGTGAACTGCAGGCCGATAAAGTCTTTCAGGTCCAGCGCTGGGTTGGTGAATTCCCGCCCTGCGCCTTCGATGTAGTCAGAAATTGGAACCACTGCGCCGTAGCGGTAGTGCGTTCCAATCAGGTCAGAGTCTGAAATCCAGCCGTCGTATTCACCCACACCGGTTTGCATGGCGGTATAGAGCTTGTCGACCAGATCACCCTCGGCAATGACATCGTGCTGAACGGCAATGCCCGTGATTTCTTCGAATGCCTTGCTGAGGGTGCGGGATTCGTATGAATGGGTGTCAATTTTCTCGGAAACTACCCGAATGGTGTGAATGCCTTGGCGTTTGAGTATGTCGGCGGTTGCGATGAACCACTTCAGCTCGTCGAGCTGTTGTGGTCGTGTCAGGGAAGAGGGCTTGAACTCCCGGTCGATCCAGCGCTCTGCCGCCAGCATATCGGCCATGCAGGACGACGACGCCAGCAGCGCACCCAGCAGTACCCAGACTGGCAATCGCATCTTCAGGTTCTCCGTTCGTGAGCGCCATTCGTCCCCGAAATGGCCGAACTGGAACTATACGTTACATGCAGTGGCCGGCGGACATCAGCCCCCCGGTCGACGCTATTTGCGCCAGCGGGGGACCGAGAGCAAGCCGGTCGATAAGGTGGTTCCCACAACAATGACCAGTCCACAGCCCACCATCCAGGGCGTGACCACTTCTCCCAGCAACACGACGCCATACAGCAAGGCGAATATCGGAATCGCGAAGGTGATGGACAGGGCGCGGGCGGGCCCCGCGCGCTCGATGAGTCTGAAAAATAGGATGTAGGCAACCCCGCTGCACAGCACGCCCAGCAGGATGACTGCAGCCCAGGTTGTGGACTTAATCGCTGCTGCAGGCCAAAACCACCATGTGAGTGGGGCTAGTCCCAATGCCGCACCGATCTGGCTCCCGGTCGCCGACACCAACGAGGGCAGGCCGGTCAGGTAGCGCTTGGTAAAGCTGGCAGAAATGCCGTAGCACAGGCATGCCAGCAGGCATGCCAGCACCGCCCAGCCGGTGGAAAGGCCGGCCGCGTCGGGCTTGAAACTGGCCTTGTTCCAAGCCAGCAGTGCCACGCCGAAGAACCCGATCAACAGCCCCAGGATGCGCGAACCATTGGGGCGGTCTTTCAGCCACAGCCAAGCAATGATGGCACCAAACAAGGGCGTGGTGGCATTCAGGATCGAGGACAGCCCGGTGGAAATGGACAGCAGCGCAAAGCTGAAGCAGGCAAACGGAATGGCTGAATTGAGGATGCCCACCGCAAAGGTGAGCTTCCAGTGCGTGCGTAGGGCCGCGCCATGCCCGCGGAGCAACAAAATGGGCAGCAAAAACAGCGCCGCAATTGCTACTCGCAGCCCGGCCGTGGGCAATGCACCCAGCTCGCGCGCGCCCATGCGCATGAACATGAAAGAGGAGCCCCAGATCGCGGCAAGCAGTATGAAGTCCAGCAACCAGGGCTGGGTGGCTTCGGGAGGGGCAAGGGGGGCTGGCGTCAAATGCGTCTTTCTAGTTGGAGTAGGGCCGCCTTGCGGTCCAGACCCCCAGCATAGCCCGTCAGTGCACCGTTGGCGCCAAGTACCCGATGGCACGGCACCACACTGCTCAGCGGGTTGCGCCCAATCGCTGCGGCCACGGCACGCACTGCGCTGGCCTGTCCAATCGCCTGGCTCACTGCACCGTAGCTCAACGTGACGCCTGACTGAATCTCCAGCAGCGCATGCCACACTTTTTGCTGAAACACCGTGCCACTGTCCAGCGCGAGTGGCAGCTCAAACCGGTGGCGCTCCCCGGCAAAGTACTGCTGCAGTTGCTCAAGCGCGGCGCGCAGCACGGGGTGGGCGTCGTCGTGTTGCCAGTTTGACGGATCGGGCTGGTGGCGTTGGCCATCAAACCAGACGCCCACCAATGCGTTGTCCCGCGCGGCCAGGGTCATGGCGCCCAAGGGCCCGTGGAGCGCGCAGCGCACTGGTTGAGTTGCGAATTTCATAGTAAAAACACCTTGTAAGCCTTATGGAATGTGCGCAAGCAGCTATAAAAATAATAGCTAAACAGGCGCCTCAACGTCTGGTCTCAGTGTGGCCCACGCCCGCAACACGGCGTAGCTGCGCCAGGGCTTCCAGGCCTGGGAGGCCAGCTCTGCCGCCTGCGCCGGGTGTTTGGCCGCGCGGACCCCCAGCGCTTTCTGCAAAGCCACATCGCCAGCTGGAAACGCGTCGGGCCAGCGCAACGCCCGCATGGCGATGTAGTTCGCCGTCCACGGCCCGATACCGGGCAGGGCTTGCAGCGCCGCTATGTTGCTGGGAATGTCGGCGCCGGGGTGCAAGTGCACTACGCCGTCGCAGGCGGCGCGTGCCAGCGCCACAATGGCCTGTTGGCGCTGGCGCACGATGCCGAGTTGCCCCAACGCATCGCCCGTCGCCAAAGCCAGCGTCTGGGCAGAAGGGAACACATGCGTCAGCCCCGCCCACGGGGTTTGAAGCTCGGCCCCGAAACGCGCCACCAGCCGCTGCGCCAGGGTGCGTGCGGCGCGCACCGTAATTTGCTGGCCCAAAATGGCGCGCACGCCCAACTCAAAACCGTCCAGCGTACCGGGGACGCGCAGGCCTTGCGCATCGGCAAAATGCGTGCCCAGCACTTGGTGGATGGTCTGCGGGTCTGCATCGAGGTCCAACATGGCTTTGAGTCGCGCCAACACCAGGGGCAGGGCGTCGGCCAAGGAGTCGCTGATGCGCAGGCGCACCCCCGATGTGTCGGGCAGAAATTGCGCGTGTACCCAGCCTTCATAACGCCGACCTGCCAACTCCAGCGACAGGGTCCGCGCCATGGTGTGCTGTTGCAGGTCAACCGACTCCACACCGGCAATGCTCCGGTTTGCAAAAAAGGAAAGCATGGCGGCCACGTCATAGGGCGGGCGGTAGGCTGCCTTCAGCACGATGCCGGGCGTGCCTTGGCGCGTGCTTGCAACCAAGCCCGTGCCTTGCCCGGCCTGGCGCAGTGCGCGGGGCGGCATCCGGTAGTGCTCGGCAAACACTGCGTTGAAGCGCCGAACACTGGAAAAACCACTCAGGCTGGCGACCTGGGTTACCGGCAGTTCGGTATCTGTCAGAAGCTGTTTGGCCGTCAGCAGGCGGCGGGTTTGCAGGTACTGCAGCGGTGAAATGCCCCATTGCGTCTCAAAAATCCGGCGCAAATGGCGCTCGCTCACTCCCATGTGGGTAGCCACCTGCCCGATCGAGACCTGCCCACCGCTCCAGGCCTGCGGGGTATCCAGCAGTTGCGCCGCTTGGCGGGCCAAAATTGCGGATGCGTCCTGCACCGACCACGCGGCCATGCCATCTGCGTGCGCCGTGCCGGGAGCCAGCTCGGGGCGGCAGCGCAGGCAGGGCCGAAAACCGGCCGACTCGGCCTGAGCGGCCAGCAAAAAGTAGCGGCAATTCTCCTGCTTGGGTGTGCGCACACGGCACACCGGGCGGCAGTAAATGCCAGTGGAGGTGACTCCTGTGAAGAAATGGCCATCAAACCGCGCATCTTTCGCCTTGAGGGCGGAATAGTGCGCGTCGTCCATGGCGGATACGGGGCTGGTCATGGCTTTGATGATACGCAACGCCGACCCCAAAACTGGCCGTTTCCGGACATCCCCTCGCGGCCGAGCGCCCCTACAATGCCAAGCATTGTTCAGCAGTGCACATTGACATCAAAAAAATCAGGGAACCCTATGCAACTATCC
>CAJASG010000659.1 GCA_903944555.1 uncultured beta proteobacterium | reverse complement strand
TGCCTGAAACTGGTGGTACTGGTGGAACGCCACACTGGCCATGCGGCCCTTGTGCTGCTCGCGCGGGCCGTAGACATTGAAGTACCGAAAGCCCACCACCTGGTGGGTGCGGCCTGCAATGGTGCGTTCAAAATTAACACCGCATTCGCGGCGCATGCGCTGGTCAAACAGCAGCTTGGAGTAGCCATACACATTGAGCGGTGCCTCGAAGGCAGGGTTTTCGCGGAACGTCTCGGAGCCGCCATAGGTGGCAGCCGACGACGCATACAAGAGCCGTGACCCCCGCTTCTGGCACGCCTGAAAGAGGTGCAAGGAGACCGTGTAGTTGTTGGCCATCATGTACTTGCCATCCAGCTCCATGGTGTCGCTGCAGGCACCTTCATGGAACACCGCTTCAATCTGACCGTACTGACCACTGGCAAAGGCGTCGTAAAACGTGTCGGCATCAATGTAATCGGCGATGCGCAGGTCCGCCAGATTGCGAAACTTGTCACCCTGCGTCATGTCGTCAACCGCAAGGATGTCGTCAATACCGCGGGCGTTCAGGCCGGCAATGATGTTGGAACCAATAAAACCGGCTGCACCGGTAACGACGACTCGGGTCATGCAAACAACTCCTCATAAGAAACAGTGGCAGTACCAAACTTGCCTACGACCAATCCACCGGCGCGGTTGGCCAGGGGCAGGGCATCGCGCAGGGTCATGCCGGCGGCCACCAAGGCCGCCATGGTGGCAATCACCGTGTCGCCAGCGCCGGTCACATCAAACACTTCACGCGCCTGCGCGCTGACGTGCAATTGTCCTTGTGCATCGAACAGGGTCATGCCCTCTTCGCTGCGGGTGAGCAGCACTGCGTCCAGGTGCAACTGCTCCCGCAATTGCTGGGCTTTGGTCTGCAACTCGTCTTCATTGTCCCAAGTGCCGATCACTTGCTGTAGTTCTGCCCGATTCGGTGTGATGACGTTGGCGTACTGGTAGCGTGAGTAGTCGCTGCCCTTGGGATCGATCAAGATCGGCTTCCCCTCCGTGCGAGCACGCGCAATCATGTCGCTGACATGGGCAAGACCGCCTTTGCCATAGTCGGAAAACAGCACGGCGTCGTGCAGCGGCAACAGGGACTCGAACGTGGCTGTTTGCGAGGCGAGGATTTCACTCTTGGGTGTGTTTTCAAAATCCAGCCGTAGCAGCTGCTGCTGGCGCCCGATCACCCGCAACTTGACCGTGGTTTTCAGATCAGCATCGCGCCCAAAGTGGGTACGGATGCCAGTTTTTGCGACCAGTGCTTCCAGTTTGTGGCTGGCTTCGTCATCACCCACCACGGTTAACAGTGAGGCTTGCGCGCCCAGTGTCACCACGTTGTAGGCCACATTGGCGGCGCCACCATTGCGCTCTTCTTCGCGGGTGACGCGCACCACGGGCACTGGTGCCTCGGGAGAGATGCGGTCTACCGCACCATACCAATAGCGGTCCAGCATCACGTCACCGACGACCAGTACACGCGCGGCAGAAATCTGTTTTTTTGTTATCGACATAGGTCCAGGGTCTTGGGTCACAACTCTTCGACGCGGCGCGCGGGGTAACTGTCCCACGCTTGGCAGCCAGGGCATTGCCAAAAGTACTGTTTGGCTTCGAAGCCGCAGGCGGCACACCGGTAACGGGTTAATGGTTTCACCGCGTGGTCCAGTGCCCGTTGCACTTGGGGGTGAAATTGTTCATGTTCCAGCTTTTCACCGGCGATCCATTTCGCAGCGGCGACCAGCGAGGGTTCATGTTCCAGGTGGCGCGCATACCAGTCGCGTGCGCTGGTGGTGGAGTTTGCGTTGGCAGCTTCCAGCGCGACCATGGCATCCAGCACGTCCAAAGACGGGGTGTGCACATAGATTGCCTGAAGTTGGCTCAGGGTCGGTGCAATTTGCTGGCATGCAATGGCATATTGGGCAAGCAGCGGCGCAATCAGGGACACGGCGGCAGGAGCCGCCGCCAAGGCCTCGGTCAGCGTGGCGCAGGCCTGTTGGGGGTTCCCCAATTGGTTTTGGAGACGGGCCAGGTCCATGCGGGGGCGTGGTGCATCCGGCGCGGTTTCCATTGCCTGCACCAACAGCATGTGGGCGTGTGTGGTGTCAGCCGCCGCCAGCAGGGTGGCCGCTTGCTCACACAAGTAGTGCGCCAACCGTCCTTTAAAGCTGCCTTGGCCGGAGGATTCCAGCTTCTTGGCAATCAGCGCGGCGTGTTCCCAGTCGCGTGAACGCTCGTAGTTGGCCAGCAGTGCCAGCCGCGCCTGCGCCTCGAAGCGCGTGCCTTCCAGCTTGAGCAGAGCTTCTTCCGAGCGGTCCAGCAGTCCGGCCTTGAGGTAGTCCAGGGCCAATGCGTGCTGGGCGCGGTGGCGGTCATCGGGCTCCAGGTCGCCACGCGACAGCAAATGCTGGTGTACCCGTACCGCCCGCTCGTATTCGCCACGGCGGCGAAACAGGTTGCCCAGGGCAAAGTGCAGCTCAGAGGTGTCGGGATCGTTTTGCACCGCCTCAATGAAGGCGTCGATGGCCTGGTCTTGCTGCTCATTGAGCAAGAAATTCAGGCCTTTGAAATAGGCCTTGGGCGCTTGGCGGTTTTCCATGCGCAGTTGGCGCACATCCATGCGTGAGGCAACCCAGCCCAGCACGAAGGCAATGGGCATGCCCAGCAGAATCAAGGTCAGGTCAAAGTCCATGGGGTGGGTGCGTCGCGTTGGGCGGTGTCTTGTCTGGTTGCAGTAAAGCGCTGGTTGCTTCTGCAGCCGCCTTGCGTGCCAGCGTGGCGTCCCGGCGGTGCTGCCACCAGCGTGGCACCATGCCCAGTACACCAATGACGAGGCCGATCGCAAAGGCGCTCAACACCACCAACACCAGCGGGGTGGTCCATTGTTGACCAAAGAAAAAGCGCACGGTCACATCGTGCTGGTTGTTCAGCGCGAATGCGAAAAGGGTAAAAAAAATGGCCGCTTTAAGTAACCACTTAAAGAGCCATACGACTTGTTTCATTGATCTCCTCGGTGCTCGGCTGATTCTACCTACTCGGATTTGGCTTGGAGTTGGGATTCAAGTTCGACGGTGCGTTGGTCCACGGCCTCGCGCAGGGCTTTTCCGGGCTTGAAATGGGGGACGCGTTTTTCTGGAATAGCCACACTCTCACCACTGCGCGGATTGCGGCCCATACGGGGCGGACGGTGGTTGATGGAGAAGCTGCCGAAACCACGGATCTCTATCCGGTGGCCACGTACCAAAGCATCGTTCATGGCGTCCAGAATGGCCTTCACGGCAAATTCGGCATCGCGATGGGTCAGCTGGCTAAAGCGGTTGGCCAATTCTTCAACGAGGTCGGAGCGGGTCATGGAGTTCAAAATTTG
>CAJASG010000658.1 GCA_903944555.1 uncultured beta proteobacterium | reverse complement strand
GCATTTTTTCGAACTCTCTGCTGATTTCGGCAAGTTCATCGCTGCCGGGCATCTCAACCTTGGTCGCTAGGTTGCCGCGAGTACCTTCGATTAAAGCCGCGTGCAATATGCTGATACTGCGAACCGTGGCCACCAGCAACCCGAGCATCAGGTAGATCACCGCAAGCACGCCGGTTGCGGAGAACGTCCCAAGAAGTACGCCTTTCAAAAAGATCGCTTGCTGGCGTGCCTGTAAGGTCTGTAGCAGCAGCTGGGATGCCTGCACACGAAATGCGCGCCCGTCCTCTAAGGCTTTCCCCCCTAGATTTAGAAAAATAGCTGCAGTCTCCGGAGCGGCCTCCTTGCCAATGTTTTCACGCGCCACCTTGGTAAATTCGGTGATGCTGCGCAGAGCGACTTCAGACTCCTTTGGCAAGGCAATGCCACCGGCCCGAATCAGGGCTTCAATTTTCCCGGCGACCCCATCGGTTCTCGCATCAATCAAACCCACCAAAGTCGCCAGCGCTGCCGCATGCGCCGCTTGGTCACCAGACTGCCCTAGCCAGGCCGCGCCAACGGCACGGGTGCTGCTCACGGCTTCGATCCATGGAATGGCCTGCTCCACCAAAACGTCCTGCAAAAAATAGGTGCTGGCGGAAGGATCTAAAACCAGCGTCGAAGTTTCACCCGCGTATTGCACCAGCTTTCGAAGCGCATCCACACTTTTGCCATGCTTGACCGTTAGCGCCGCGCGGTCTGCCCCAGCGGCATCTGCGGTCAAGGCCTGTAAATCCGAACGAATATCAGCCCAGGCTTTTGACAAACCCAGTTCAGGGTGCTCTTTATTCCACGAGTCAAAAGCCGACACCGCAGCTGACAGGCGTTGGCGTGTTTGCACACGGGCACTGTCAAACTCCGGCTTACCAGTCAACAGCATTTCAATGCGGTGCCCCTGTACCTCTGTGGCCACATCCGTGATCAGGCTCACAGCTTGCACACCCAGCAATTCATGTTTAACAGTGCGGTAGTCACCCAATAACGTCGATAGTTGCACGTAACTGACGACCAACAAGGGCACGATCAAAAATGCGGCCATGGTCGCGAGCTTGGTTTGCATGCGAAAACGCTGCATCAACCGCACGCTCGGCTTCAACCATGCGCTAACTTGGAATTGGTTTGTGTCTGTACTCATGGCGTCCATGAAAAGTGTTGGGGAATTCTAACTATTCGCGCCACTTCAGCGGCGCGAAGTTACCCGTGCTAATTCCGCCTGCAGTTGCTCTATTTCTATCGGTTTGGCAACATAGCCATCAGCCCCTGCCCGCTTGAACTTGGCGGCGTCGCCGGGTTCGGTGTGTGCGGTTGCCATGATGATGGGCAGATGCCCACCGTTTGATTGCTCCTGGGCGCGGATGGCGGCGAGCGCCTCCAATCCATCCATGGTGGGCATCATGACATCCATCAACACTGCGTCAAACTGAAGTTTGGTGAGGCACTTCAGAGCTTTGGCTCCATCGCCCACTACCACACCGGTGTGCCCCAAGGTCGAGAGCATGGCGATCACCAGGCGTTGGTTAATGATGTTGTCTTCGGCAACCAGCACCTTCAGTGCTCTGCCTGTTGCGGGATAAGGCATATTTTTGTAAATCGCTATTGCGTAAGTTGACTTATCAGTATCTCGCATTCTGCCGCAGCCAGCTCAAACTCCAGCTCAGCCATCGCCGCGTCCAGCGGTGCCATGGCGTCATCCAAGGCGTCACCACCGGACTGACGCAGTGTGGCGTGCAGTTCCATCGCAGTCATATCCGCGTTGCGAAGTACCCTTAGTAGTTCGCGCAATTGGTCCAGCAGGACAACACCATCCGGACTGGCTGGGGAGGCGGCCGGTTCTAGCGACGTTATTTGCAAAGAAAGCTGCGTCGCCAGAGACTCCAAAACCGGTAGCCATTCCCCTATACAACGGCCAATTGCAACCAGCAGTTCGGGCATGGGGGAATCATGGCATGCGGGCGAGGCATCCTGACGCAACAAGGCTTCCGCTTGTGCTGCCAGCGCGGCCAAATCGACGACACCCAAAGTGGCCGCAAGCCCTTTAAGCGCGTGCAGTTCCCGCCGCATCACAACGGCATCACCCGCTTTTGCGAGTGCATCCAACTGGCCGGGGAGGTGAAGCGCCTGGCGTGCAAATGACCGCATGGTTTTAACCAATAGCGCCGTATTGCCTCCCATACGCGCCAGTGCGCCAGCCCCTTCAATGCCTTCTGGCCAGACCATGGCCGCGGCAGCGCTTGCTGGCGCAATGCCTGCAGCGACGGACCCACAGCCGATCCATTGGGTATGGCGCACCAAGGTATCCACCAGATGGTTTAAATCAAATGGTTTCCCCACATGGTCGTTCATGCCGGCCTCCAGACAGGCTTCGCGGTCCGATGCCATGGCATTAGCGGTCATGGCAATCACCGGCAATTGGGTAAGCCCCAAACCCAGACGAATAGCACGGGCAGCATCCAGCCCACCCATCACCGGCATTTGCAGATCCATCAGCACCACATCAAACTGCGGGTCTGCTCCTGCAACCGTATCCACACCGATGCGGCCATTGTCCGCCAGCGTGATCTGTGCGCCTTCGTGACTCAGCAGCTCCTTGGCTACTTGCTGGTTAATGGCGTTGTCTTCCACCACCAGGATGCGCATGCCCGCCAGACGCTGCACTCTGGCCCGGGTTATGCCATCGTCCGTCGCGACCGTTGTGGCGGCTGTTGGGGTGTCGTGCGCGTGCGCCAGTGCATTTTTGAGCATGCTCGCCGTCAAGGGTTTCACCAAAAACCCATTGAGCAACTCGACTTCGCGGTGGCTGCGCTGGGCCAGCAGCTCGCGCCCCTGGCCACTGAGCATTACCAAAACAGGGGCTTCGCGCTCACCGTACAAGCGCCGCACCTCGCGCAAGGTTTGCCAGCCATCCAGCCCCGGCATTTGCCAATCTACAAAGAAAGCTTGGAACGGCGTTTGTCCGTTCTCCAAGCGCAAGCGAACCAGGTCCAAGGCCTGCTCACCTGTGTCTACCGCGGTGACGTGCCAGCCCAAGGAGCGCATCATGGCCGCACCGGACGCAAGTGCTGTTGGGTTATCGTCTACCAGCAATACCTGTAAACCCGCTTCATTTACCGGCGCCGACGTCGCCACCGGAAGATCCCCAATGGTGAATTGGGTCACCGGCAAGTCCAGTGTGAAGCTAAATACGCTGCCCTGCCCCAATACGCTGGCTACCGACAAATTCCCGCCCATCAACTGAATCAAGCGTTGAGAGATTGCCAAGCCCAAACCGGTTCCGCCAAAACGGCGGGTGGTACTGGCCTCTGCCTGTGAAAAGCCTTCGAAGATGCGCTTTTGGTTTTCGGGTGCTATGCCAATACCAGAGTCGTGCACTGAAATTTCCAACGTCACCCGCTCTTGCACACGCTTGAGCAAGCGCCATTGAATTACGACTTGTCCCTGCGCGGTGAATTTGACTGCATTGCCGCCAAGATTGATCAAGACTTGCTTGATGCGCATCGCATCACCCACCAGACTGGAGGGTATATCGGGGTCAATGTCAAACAGAAGGTCCAGGTTTTTGGCCCCTAAATTCGACGACAAAATGACCGACAGATCCCCAAACAACTGCTCCACCAAAAAGGGCTCAGGGTCGAGTTGCATCTTTCCCGCCTCGACCTTGGAAAAATCCAGAATGTCATTTAGCAATCCCAGCAGGGACCGTGCGGCACCTTCCGTCTTGTCGGCGTAGTCGCGCTGGCGATCCGAAAGGGCCGTGTTGTGCAGCAACTTGAGCATGCCCAAAATCGCATTCATGGGTGTACGAATCTCGTGGCTCATGTTGGCCAAAAACTGACTCTTGGCCACACTGGACTGTTCTGCACTCAGCATGGCCTTTCGCAAGGAATCTTCGTATTCCTTTTGGCGGGAGATGTCGTAGGCGATTCCCAAATGCCCGATCAGCTCGCCCGATGCATCCCGCATCGGCGAAATCATCAGAGAAACGGTCAAACTACTGCCATTTTTTCGAACAAAGGTCCACTCCGATTGCTCGTTATGACCCACAACGTCGGCAAACACTTCATCCTCAGTTGGTTCGCGACCCAGCACCAATGCCAGCGATTCCCGTATGACCTCCAATTGGGTGGCATCAAAAAACAGGCTGCTGGTTCGTTTGCCGATCAGCTCGTCCGATCGGTATCCCAGCAAAATTTCTGCTCCTTTATTGAACAGCGTAATAGTGTTGTGAAGGTCGGTCGCAATCACACCCACATCCACCGCTGAATCCAGAACCGCTTGCAGCAGATTCTCGCTTTGCTCAATTTTGAGTTGTGCTTCTTTGGCCTGGGTGACGTCCTGCAAGGCACCCAGCAAACGCACGGCCCCGCTATCGTCAAACTCTACCTCACCCACTGAGCGAACCCATCGCGACTGCCCCTGCGCGTTGCTGAAAGGCGTTGTCAAGTCCCAATTGGTACCACACTCCACCGCAGATGTAATAGCACCGCGCACTTGCTTTTGTGCATCCGGCGGGTAGTAGCCCAGAGCCTGCTCCAGTGTTGGCCTAAATCCAGACTCTTCGCCATGGATGTCGCAGGTTTGATCGTTCCAAACGATTTCTTTGGTCTTGAGGTCGATTTGCCAGGCACCAATGCCCGCAGCGCGGCCTGCGCGGTCCAGGAACGCTTCCGCGTCACGCAGCTTTTGCTCGTTTTCCTTGATGTCTGTAATGTCGGTGTGAATAC
Source organism: uncultured beta proteobacterium (assembly GCA_903944555.1). Lineage (GTDB taxonomy): Bacteria > Pseudomonadota > Gammaproteobacteria > Burkholderiales > Burkholderiaceae_C > Allorhodoferax. Next base: position 6,690 of record CAJASG010000658.1, on the reverse strand, counting down.
CCGCCATCCACTCTACTTTGCCGTCACTGGAATGGGACATGGCTCTGCCTCGACTCAGAACCCACATCCAGCTACCGTCTTTGCGCTTCACGCGTGAGTCAAGAGAATACTGCTCGGACTTTCCGCCCAAGTACATCGCCATGGTGTTGTTGGAACGAACCAGATCATCTGGATGCACCTGACGGGCCCAAAACGCCCAAATGTCGGGCTGCACCTCTTCTGCAGCAAAGCCCAGCATGACACTGAAGCGCTCGTTAACCTTGAATTCCCCTGTTTGGACGTTCCACTCCCATGTACCCACGTTGGTGCCCAACAAGATGCTTTCAGCGCGATCTTTCTCGCGTGCCAATGCTTCTTTGGCGAGCACTTGCTCCGTAACATCACTCTCTAGTGACATGAACCCCGTGATCTGACCGCTAACAGACCGCAGGGGCTGGATTTCCAAATCCACCCAGTAGTCGCGACCATCCTTGGCCCGCTGGATCAAAAGTTGTCGGCATGTTTTCCCGGCCACCAAAGCCAATTGAATGGCATCCAGAGTTTCGGGGTTCGACCGCTCACTGCGCAACAAGTCGGCAACCCGCTTGCCAACCGCTTCTTCTGCGCTGTAGCCTGTAATGCGAGTGAAGCCATCATTGACCCATTCAATGCATTGGTGCACATCAGAAATAATGACCGCATTCGATGTGCGGCGCGCCACCATGGCCAGGCGCTCTATGTCCTGCGTCATGGATCGGGCCATGGCCTCAGCCCGCGCGCGCCCAGCCAGTAGCAACCAGACCACCAGACTTGCCAACACACTCAACAAGGAACCCGTGAATGCCAGACGAACTGGCGCACCGACATCGACCGATTGCTCAAACCCGTCTGTTGTGGTGGTGTTCAACTGAAACAACTGCCCGCCAATCAGCATGAGACGCGTGATGGAAAACAGTGCACTGGCGCGACTGCGCTCGGCGTTAGTCCCCGCAATGACGCCCAATGGAAAATTACTATTAAACATTAGCGTTGAATCGTTTGCATCCAGACCGTCATACAAACTGAAATCCGCCAAATTTTGGGTGACGTCCAAGGTGTGCGCCATGAAATCTGAAAGGACGATAGGCACACTCACCCAACCGACGAAAGAACGCAGACGTTCGGTTTCTGTAACCGGGACTTTTGCTTGCCTGTATATTGGTAAAAAGTACAGCACCCCGGATCGCTTCATCTCATCCTGTGCCAAGTTGACTCGGCGGCTCATCACCGGGATCCCCTCGCGCAGGGCGCGTTCGGCAGCCGTGCGGCGGGTCAAATCAGCACCCAGGTCCAAACCCAGCGCATCGCGATTAGTGACCAGGGGCTCGATGTACTTGACCACCAACAGATCTGGTGAATCGCCGGTTATGCGCACAGCAAATTCCGGGGCGCCATCCCGGCGCTGGGCCGCCACAAATGCGGCCAACTTGTCACGCGGCACGCGATCGATCATGCTGAAACCGCGCACGCCTGGAAACTCCCGCGCAATATCGCGCGAGGCAACCCAGTCCCGAAACTCGCTGCGGGACACGTAGCTGCTGGCCACCACCATGCTGCGGACGCTGCGCATGGGGCCGAGCAATTTTTCAAACTCAGATTGAATATCTGCCTCAACACGGTCCACCAGTAGCTGAAACCGAAGCCAAGCACTGGCATAGGTCTGCTGCTGGACCTCTTGCACGCGGTATGTCGTCAGTCCAAGCCCCAGCGCCAGAACGAATCCGGCCCACACCAGTGGCACCTTTTTATATTTCAGCCTGCGAAATGGTTCGACTTGTGAATTGCCACTCCATGATTGTCTGAGCACCCATCCACCAAAAATCAACAGGGCGATCCCCAGTGGCGCGGCACCCGACAGCAGGGCTTGCGTGGACACTGCGGTCCAAGAGGACGACTCGGGAAATCCCTGGGCATATGCGCTCGAGGGCTGAAGGAGCCAGCCCAGCACGGAAACGAGGAAAAAGCGCAATTGATGTTTCTCCGTTCTCAATTCTTGAGGCCTAGTTATCAGGCCATGGTGACATCATGACAAAGTTTTTGTGCAAAAGAAAGAAAGTTTATCCAAACGAAAATGTTCACCACCCTGACCCAACGCGCAGCCCCCCACCGGCCCTGATATTCTTCCTGGAGCAACCAGTGTTATGCTATGAAAAACATAGCTGCTTGCGCAGTATCTGTAAAGAAAAATGGCCCTTTTGATACCTGAATCGTCATACCCCCATGTCAAAATCAATTCGCTATCTACTGATGTCATTGCGGGACTTGCTGGCATCCGCAGGCCCCTTTGTCGTGGTGGCAGTCGCTTTGTTGTGGCTGGCTTATTGGTGGTTGAACCCAACTCCGCCAAAGAAAATAACGCTTGCTACCGGCCCCTCCCAAAGCGCTTACGCTGAATTTGGAGAGCGCTATGCCAAAGCATTGGCGGCCAGTGGGATTGAACTTGTTTTGGTACCCAGCGAAGGCTCATCGGCCAACCTTCAGCTGCTACGCGAAGGCAAGGCCGATGTGGGATTTGTGCAAGGTGGAAGCGCAGAACAGCAAACCGTTGACGAGACTGACCTGCTGTCACTGGGCAGCTTGTTCGTAGAACCTGTTTGGCTTTTTTACCGGGAAGACGCGGCCCGCAAGATCACCCCCTCGGGCCGGCTGACAACCCTGGCCCAGTTGCGCCATCTGCGGGTCAACGTGGGCACCGCTGGCAGCGGTGTGCCCAACCTGATGACCGCGCTCATGGACGTGAACCGGCTGGACCCTAAAACTCTGCGTCTGTCACAACTGGAGCAAACCCCCGCTACGGTTGGACTCTTGGGCGGACAACTCGATGCCGTGGTGTTTGCGTCGGCACCCGAGTCACTGATGGTGCAAATGCTGCTGCAAACCCCCGGCATCCGGTTGATGAGCTTTCCACAAAACGAAGCCTATTCGCGCAGACTCTCATTTTTGACTCCAGTGGAGTTGCCCAGAGGGGTGGTAGATATGGCTGGCAATCTGCCTGCACAGGATGTGCACCTGATTGCGACCACCACCACCTTGCTCGCGCACGGCGACGTGCACCCCGCGCTGCTGCAACTCCTGTCGCAGGCTACGCTGTCGGTGCACGGAAACGCGGGCTGGTTCAACCGGGCCCACGAATTCCCCAGGGCCAGCGGTGACAATTTCCCCCTGGCGCCGGAGGCGGAGCGCACCCTGCGAACCGGCGTGCCCACGCTACAACGCTACCTGCCATTTTCTTGGGCCAATCTGGTCGAGCGCATGTGGCTGGCCTTGGGCATCATCATTGCGGTGCTCCTGCCGCTGGGCAAGATTGCGCCACCGCTGTATGCGTTTCGGGTGCGTTCACGCGTATTTCGCTGGTACGGGCAACTGCGCGATCTGGAAGAACGGTGGGAGGCAGGAAACGCACAAGCGGTCGATTTACTGGACGAGCTCAAAACTATGGAACACCGTGTCGAAAAAATCATCGTTCCGCTGTCCTATGCGGACGAACTGTACGCCCTGCGCAACCACATCGACCTGGTGCGCCAAAAGCTGCTGCGTGCGTAGGCAACGCGCCTACACAGGCCGCTAATAAGTTGTATCCACGCTATTGCGCAAGGCAATCTGGGCGACGGCATCCAACGCACCGTCCACCACGGTTTGACCAGACACAAGGCGCAGACTGCCATTTGCAACCAACTTGTCGCGCGAACGGCGGGTCATGGACTGGGTGGTTCCAAACACGCTGGTAAATAGGAACAAAGTGCCATGGGGACTCGCCCACGTCAGTTGGGTTCGCACCCATTGCCCATTTGTCTGCAACTCAACCCAAGAGCCCAGGGGCAAATCGTCCAGCACCGCATCGGCAACTTTTCCTGCCTCCACGGCGAGCACATCTGGGGTGCTGGCAAGCGCAGTTTGCGGCGCATCCAAAACTGGAAACGCAGGGACCGACTGCACCTCGGGAAACGCCATGAAATTCGAAGCAACAGCCTCTTCCGGTGCCACCCAGGGATCGCCATCCTGCAGCAGGTTGGCGCGTGCGCCAGGCAGCCGTGCGGGGATGGGCTCCTCCACCTGCACCACTGGCTTTGCGGCGGAGCGAAAGGCCAATTGGTGCAAACCCATCAGGGCTTCCAAAAAGACACTGGTCTTGGTCGCTGGGTAGCGAATGGTCTCCAAACCGTCACGCACCGTATTCAACAACAAGGGCACCAGTCGGGTCAGCTTGGCGATATTCTTACGGGTTAGCTCCGGGTGTGCACTCCAAAGCATGGCCGAAATCAGCGCTTGGTATTTATCCGCAGCGCTGGTATTTGCGCCACCCACAATGCGGGCCTGTGCCACCACCTGCGCCCAAGGACCGCAAAGGAAATCAATCACCACTTCTGGCACCCGAGCCGAGTCAGGGTGGGAATCAACCTGGCGGGCAATTTTTTCAGCCAGCAAATTGCGCTGCTCAGCATGCAGCAGCACTCGCACTGCATCTTCACGGGCACGTTCGCGCTCTTGGGTCGCGAGGCGCCAAGCCTCACGCAGCACCAGCAAAACCCGTTCAAACGGCTCCGCATTGTCTATGGCTGCACTCGCCAGCGGTGTCACGGCTTCTTGCAGGTCTTTCAAAAATCCACCAAACCCTGGGGCCTGTGTGGATTCATAGGCCAAACTGCGGTCGGTTATTTCCTGCAACAGCTCGCGCGCAGGGTGGCGCTTGTCGGTAAAAAAACGGGGATCTACCAGGGACAAGAGCAGCAGCGAGGGCTCCAGCTCAGCGATCAAGCGCTGAATCGGCTCCAGCAGACGCGGGTTTCGCACCATGTTGTCAACCATGAGGCTGACCACTTCCAAACTCAGCGCCTGCGCCACTCCGGTGGCGGTACGACGCAAAACATCCCGAATGGCTTCGACCGAAGCATCGCTCCCGGTGCTTGGCGATGTTGTCGCACCCTGGCGCTGCTCCAGGCGCTGCACCACCTGCGCAACCTGCTTCATTTCTTCCAGTGCCTCAAAGGCTGCGGGCACGGTGGACGCAAAATCAGTCATCGGCGCTTGCGAAGGCGCAGCATCGCCTTCAAACTCACGCGCAAACTGCTGGGCAAAGGACTGCACCCGGTTACCCGCCATCGGTTGATCGAACTCGCCTGCCAGCAAACGGCGCAGCTTGTCCAAGGTCAAAAGCGCGTCGTCAGTTCCCTCTTTGTGCAACGGCAGCACTCCAAACTGCCTGCTTTGGCTTGCAGTGCTGGCAGACACGGGCCTGGCCGAAGCGGGTTGGTAAGACGGCCCTCCATCAGGCTTATCCAGTGAAACACTTCCCGGCACGCCCACCCCAAAGCCAATGGACGTTGGCGCCCTGGCGTAACCCACAGCGACGACACCTTGCCCCTGTAGCTTCTTTGCCAAAGTACTGTACAAAGTATGCAATTCCGCGCCCAGGGCTACGCTCAAGGACGCAAGCCAATCCATCCGGATCGCGCCAGGCACCGCAATCTGCTCCAACACGCTTTTGAGAGCGTTGACGTAGGCTTCGGGACGCAATGGATTGCTTTCAGCCCGAACGGACCCCAGTCCCAGAGCCCCGCAAATCAAGGTGTTGAGTTCCGCCAGACTGGCATCGGTTGCCAACAAAGCCAACTGCTGCGCACGGGCAATTGCCACACTCTCTTGCACTTGCACCTCATCCATTAGCTCCAGCTGGTCAAAATGGACCTCTGCCATCGTTAACGGCGCTGCCTTTTTCACCTCTTCAGGGTTGACAAATGCAGCCAGCAACGCTTTAGGGTACAGGGCGCGTAATTCCGCATCCTTGCTTTGCAACAGCTTGGTGGATGCGATCAGCGCATCCCGCTCATACAAACTGCGAGCAGTCAACTCACGGGTGTAGAGCGCCTTCACCGCGGAAGAAACCAGCTTACCCATGAGCGCGCCCCCTCCCGCTGCAGCTTCTTCGATCACGCCCTGGTACAAGGCGTGATGCTGGCCGGTGGATAACGGGGGGACGCTCATGACGATCTGATCACCAATAAGGGCACTGCTATTTAAGGGCCTTGTAACGCATACGTTTTGGCTTGGCACCCTCTTCACCCAAACGCCGCTTCTTGTCAGCTTCGTACTCCTGGTAGTTGCCATCAAAGAAGGTCCACTGGCTATCGCCCTCACAGGCAATGATGTGGGTCGCGATACGGTCCAGGAACCAACGATCGTGGCTGATAACCATCAGGGTACCGGCAAACTCCAGCAAGGCATCTTCCAGGGCGCGCAAGGTTTCCACATCCAGGTCATTGGAGGGCTCATCGAGCATCAGCACGTTGCCGCCCGCTATCAATGTCTTGGCCAAATGCAAGCGACCACGCTCGCCACCGGACAATGTACCGACGCGCTTTTGTTGGTCGGATCCGTTGAAATTGAAACGGCCGCAGTACGCACGGCTGGCCATCTGGAACTTGCCCACATTGATCATGTCCAGGCCGCCCGAAACGTCTTCCCATACGGTTTTCTCGTTGGCCAAGTCGTCACGATTCTGGTCCACAAAAGCCATCTTGACGGTCTGGCCAATCTTGACCTCACCGGAATCAGGCTTCTCGCGGCCCGCAATCATCTTGAACAGCGTGGATTTACCAGCCCCGTTGGGCCCAATGATGCCGACAATCGCACCCGGCGGAACTTTGAAACTGAAGTTATCAATCAGCACGCGGT
>CAJASG010000657.1 GCA_903944555.1 uncultured beta proteobacterium | reverse complement strand
GAGCAGATTTTGGTTCCCGTGATTAGATTTGGGGCTTCAAAATATCCGTCGCGCACAGGGGATAGAAGGTACTTGGGTCCTGTTTCGTCCTTTGCTGCTCCGCCCTCAGTGTCCATGTTGCCGGCCGGTACAAAGTTCCCGATTTCGTCAACATGTATGGGGGCGACCTTCTGACGCTGCTTGACTACAACTGCCGGGGTTTCGTCCGCGTCAAACAGCATCGGGTAGTCGGAGCCGTAGGCGTACCCGCTCATGGCAATCGCCCGCATACGGGTTAACCATCCGTGGTCGGACAACTCAACTGCAAAGCCTTCGCGTGGTTTCAGTTCAGTGTCGTTGTACAGAAATGGGCTATTCGCAAAGCGCTGAATGCGACGACCTGCCATGGACTGCAATATTGCTGACAACTCTTCGGCAACATTCCGGTCCTTGCATGTCTCGCGAAGAGTTGCAGGTGTGAACGTGAAAATCTGGTCGATGTCGAGTTCTAGCATTTCGTTCAATGCTTTGATAGTAATTTTTGGTTTCATTGGGGGGTGTTTCGTTAGAGCGGTAAAGAGGTGGCAACCGAGCGAGGCTTCTCACGAAACCAAACTGTCGGAGATACCACCGCATCTGCGTCGCGGCAGTGTGCGCAGGAAAGAAAGAGCAGCGATAAGGGCAAGGTGCTTATTGCTACCGCGGTTGCAGCTTGTCAACCGCTCGTCGTTTTCGTCCCAACGGGTTTCGCTGCGCGGGTATTCGCCGGAGTAAACACACGCGCCAGCTCTGTTGATAATGTTTACAACTCCGTGGCGGTTGCGTCCGTTCCACTTCCACTCTATTTTTAAGGTATGGCCTTTGCCGTTCAGTTCTACCGACAGCTGCTGTGCCACATGGCGCGGACTAGGTGCGTACCGGTTGGCGGCATAACAACCCAATGCTTTCAATTCAATAATATTGGCGGCGAGCTCTTTGGCTGCTTTACTAATTTCGTTCAGTGAGTGCAATGTAGAACCGGATGCCAGCTGCTCTAGCAATTCGGGTGTAAGGCCATGTGGCAGTTTTGCTTCATTTGCTGTAAACATGGATTGCTTTCAGTATTTCGTTGTTTCCGATATGCCCATTGCGGCGGGTGGAGGGCTTTCTGTGGCGGATTTTTCAGTAAGAGCGGGTGTTCGCTTGATGGAATATGCGCTGCGTAAGTTTGCGATTGCGATGGCGTCTTGGCTTTCTGTAAGCGTCACCCGAGGGTGGGCGTCTTCGGCGTAGGCAGTTGCTTCATCAATGGACGCCAAGAACCAGGTGCTTGAGCGGCGCTCAAGGCAAATATCAGTGGCCTTGCGGGCGTAGTCATATGACTTGGCAACGCTGTGGCCGCTGCGTGCGGTGCCCCTTGCCCCTGAACGGTACTTCTTGGCTATGCCAAGGGAGCGCAGTTTGCGTTCAAGGGTGGTTGCAACCTGTTCAATTTCTGCAAAAGTAGTGAAGGTGTGTGCCGCGGCGCGGCCATTCACTGCTGCCAGTGCCACTTCAATTTTCTTGGCGTTTGTTGCGGTGATGTTTAATGCTTTAAAAGTGTTCTTCATAGTTGGTCCAGTTTTTCGTTTGTGATGCTCAACAACGAGTCATCAAATTCGTATACGGACCGGATTTATATAAACCCAGAAAAAAACCAGATAAAGCACTCGTGTGCTACATCTTTAGAAGCATGAGAGTCAAGGAAATCAATGCTCGCAAAGGCATAAAAATATTTCACTAGATTTTTTGGGATAGTTTGAAGTTAGTGTTTTTGCTTAAAAATGTAGCAAGAATTACCTCGACACATCACTTTTGGAAAGTGCCGTAATGTTGATAGCGACTACGTTTGACTGGCTGATTTCGGTGTGTTGAGGCTTTTCGCGGGATGAGAGGTGAAGCCAGAGGCCTTCACTGAGCCCCGCGAATGGAGGCTGAATATTTCGTACACCCAGAGTGGTGGGCGTGTAGGTTATCGGTAGCCCCAGTGCGGCTTAAAACCTAGGCCCTAGCGACAGGCATATCTGCCCAGCATGTCGTGTACCCCGGCGTCCTTCGTTCCTGCTTCATCGACCAAACGCGCTTATCTCCTTGAAGTCCTGCACTGGCCATGTGCACCGAGCCCTTGCCGTAGCGTTGATTCAGCCCATCCATGGCTACCATCAGTGCTCCCCGCTCTCGTCCTTCATCATCTTCAAGGTCGAGCTCCGTCTGCTGCACCGCCGCCGACTGCAACTCCATCAACATGACTCCGGCTTTCGCCATTTTGAACCCGGGCCTGTAAATCGCTTTGAGGCCGGCGAGCGCTGCGGCTACGATATGCGCGGTATCGGAAGTAGGGCGCCGGAAGGGCACAACCATTGACCTGCTGTACTGCGGGTCCTTGCGAAACGGACTGGTCCGAATGAACACCAGGATTTCACCCGCTAGGCTGCCTTGTTTTCGCAACTTCTCCGAGGCCCGGCTAGCGAACTCAGTTACGGCCTCAGCGAGCTGATGCAACTCCGTCACTGGGTGGCCAAACGACCGCGTGCAAGCTATCTGCTGCTTCGGTGCCGGCGCATCCTCGAAGCCAATACATGGGGTCCCCTGGAGTTCACGGACGGTGCGCTCCAGCATGACGGACCATCTGCTGCGTACCATCGCAGCATCCAGACGCGCCAGGTCGAGCACCGTATGGATTCCGCCGGCTTTGAGTTGCTTCGATATGCGCGGACCGACACCCCAGACTTCATTGACCTCGGTCGCCGCCAGCACCGATTCGAAATCAGTCGAACTCAAGGACGCCAAGCTGCATACTTGCGCCAGGTTTTCTGGGTAGCTCCCAGGCTTGCGTTCGGCCGTCTTCGCAATGAAATTCGCGAGTTTTGCCAGAGTCTTCGTCGCACCGATGCCGATGCCGCAGGGGATGCCGACCCATTGGAGGATTCGGCTGCGAATCTTGTGCGACCTCTCAACCAAGTCACCCCGGACTCCGGTCATGTCAATGAAGCTCTCGTCGATGGAATAGATTTCCTGGGTAGGCCCCAGTCCGGCTGCCAAGCTCATCATGCGGTCGGACAGGTCCCCGTAGAGCGCGAAGTTCGCTGATAACGCGACCAGTCCATCGGACTCGGCTAAGTGCTTTATCTGAAACCACGGCGCACCCATCTTGATGCCCAGGGCCTTGGCCTCGTTGCTTCGTGCGACTGCGCAGCCATCGTTGTTTCTGATTGATCCTAACAGTTAGTAGGGTGTTAATTCCCTATTTCACTCGCTGAGTCAAGACTAACACTTTTAGCAAAAAACACTACTCAAAAAAGTCAAAAATGTGTGCCCGGTTTAGGCACATAGCGGGTCTACCCGTTTGCGAACTGCTTGCTCCAAACCGGGCATTTCCATCGCCAACTTTCTGGCGTGTGCCTCGCTGTTATGGAAGGGTTGCGTGCTGACGGCGTGGCAATGGCGCTTTCTGGCAGCCGGGGGGTTAAGGTTCAGTTCTTTGAGCCGGATTACTGCGCATAGAGGCATACCGAGCAGAGCGAACCGCCTTGACATGGCCCATGGCTTTGCGCATCGGGATTCCTGCGGCGACAAGCGTTTCCGCCGCGATTAGCAGACCACTTTCCAACACCTCGGGGATCACTTCTGTTGCCCCTGCCGCCTTGAGCCGGACTACATCCTTGTCGTCGCTGGTACGCACTATGATCGGAATACTCGGTCGCTTAGCTCTAATAATGCGAATAACTCTTTCTGCTGAATGTGCATCAGGGTAGCTCACCACCGCTGCGCGCGCGCGGCCGATACCGGCTGCAATCAGCACTTCGGCACGATCCGCATTTCCAAACACAACGTTAGCCCCTTGTGATTTCGCCTTGTTGATGCAGTGCGGGTCGGCATCCAACCCGATGAATGCAATGTTCTCTAATGTCAAAAATTCGGCAATCCGGCTTCCAACCCGTCCGAACCCGCATATCACAACATGGTCTTTGAGTGCCATGCTGTGGACGGCCACATCTTGAATAATAGTGACGCCATGGGCCCAGTCACCACGCCCCAAGTCAACCGACAGCCTGGCCGCGCGGCTGATCAAAAACGGCGCAATAAACATCGAAATCAACATTGCAGACAAGGTGATTTGAAAAACACTGAGCGTTATGAGTTGAAGTTGATAAGCCAACTCAACCAACACCAAGCCAAACTCCCCTGCTTGTGCCAATTGGGCCGCGGTTCGCAAGGCCGTGGTCAAAGGAGTTTTTGACACATAGGTGATGAACAACATGACACAGGCTTTGCCGCCAATCAACAACAAGACGGCAAGTCCTAGAGCGGGTAGGTTCGCCAATACAAAACGCAAATCCAGCATCATCCCGACGGTGACAAAAAATAGACCCAGCAAAATATCCCGGAAGGGGCGGATATCGGCCTCCACCTGGTGCCTGTAGATGGTTTCCGAGATCAGCATGCCACCCACAAATGCACCCAGCGCCAGGGACAGGCCACTCAGCGCTGTGGCGTAGGAAAGCCCCACCACGATCCACAGCGTGGAGAGCACCAGCAGTTCGTCGGAGCGATGTTGCGCCACTTTGGCAAACAGCCGCCCCAAAAACTTTTGCCCGACCCACACCAAAAGGGTAAGCACCGCCAATGCCTGTGCAGCTGCAACACCCAAGGAATACAAAAGGCCATCGCCCGGCGCGGCTAACGCGGGAAGAAAGATGAGGCAGGGCACTACCGCCAAGTCCTGAAACAACAAAACACCCATGGTCTGGCGACCTGAGCGCGAATGCAACTCGAAGCTTTCCGATAGCATGCGGGCAACAATTGCGGTGGAAGACATGGCAACCGCCAGCCCTATGGCGATACCACTCTTCCAACTCTGCCCATACGCCATCCAGGTGATGAAGCCGGTTGCCGCAGCGGTCAATGCCATCTGTGTCGCACCAAATCCGAACACCAGCTTTCGCATCGCCACCAAGCGTTTGATACTGAACTCCAGACCAATGGAGAACATCAGAAAGACGATGCCAAATTCTGCAAACTCTGACGCCGCTTCAGATTCTGTAAATACGTCAAGCGCATGCGGCCCCAGAGCGATGCCGATCAACAAATAGGCCAGCATGCTGGGCACTTTCAGCTTTCGGGCGAAAAAAACTGACACCACTGCGGCGGTCAACAACAATAGCAGGGTCAAGAGATTGGCATGCACCGCAGAATCATAGCGTCCGAAGTGCAAAATCCGTGTCAGCAGTGACCCTTGGAGAATTTATGAAATGGATACTGACGAGCCTGTTGTTAACCCTGAGCAGCGGTATCGCTATAGCCGAAACGTCACAGGGTCGGTCAGCGGGGCAAACGCTCTATTTGCCAATTTATTCACACATTTGGCATGGCGACATTACAAGCGATGGCCAGCGAGCGCGGACACTCGTTTCTATTTCGGTCAGCATCCGAAATACTGACCCCGCGAAAGCCATTCGTGTACTTTCTGCCCAGTATTACGACACCGATGGTAAGAAATTGAAAGAGTACGTCACTGCGCCCAAGACTATTGGGCCTATGGGAACGTATGAACTGTTTGTTCCACGCGACGACGACTCGGGCGGCTCGGGCGCCAATTTCGTGATCCGGTGGCAGTCCGATAAGCCCGCCAATCCCCCGGTCGTGCAAGGCTTTCATGCCAATCTACCAGTGGGGCGCTCTATCGCCTTCACAACCTCGGCCGTGACCATTTCCGATGAGTGACTTTGAGCCGACCAAATACTGCGCCTACCACTGAGAGCTAGGCGATCTCATAAGAGTATCTTTTTCAGCGCGATCGTAGGCCAGCAAGCCTGCAAGGAAGTCGCCCAAGGCCACGGAGAGGTTGCGAAGCATGAAGGACCGACTCATACGCAAACCCATCTTCCTTGGAGCCGCTCGGCTCGATTTCTCAACACTTAAGAGACTATTGTTGTGAACAAAAATGTTGCTATCAGTACCAGATGCACTGCTCCCAGCAGAGCCTTAGTGCGGCCTGTGCTTAGGGAAATCGTGCAGACAAGCAGCGATAAAATCAGGAACCTCATGCCCGCCGGTGCGGACGCTCGAATGAACTTGATCCACATGGAACAAGCATTGAGTCGCTGGAGTGCGCAGGCCGGGCCACCCAACAACTTTGCAAATCACGACGTCGATTTTCGGAATTAATCTCACCGTTGGGCCAGTTGCCACCACCGTTCAATGGCAGCCACGATGTTCGCTCTAGGGCCTTGCGTCATACCCAACTGGACTCCCCAAGATTTCCAGTCTGTACGTAAGCGACACGATGTAAGTCAATTTTTGATCTCGTAGATACTTGGTCAATGGACTTTGTGAACTTTCCTCTCTTGGGTGCTGCAGGCTTGGTGTTCGCCAGTGTGCTGGCCGGCCTCTTTTCAGTGCGGATCGGCTTCTCTTTTTTGTTGGTTTTTTTGCTTGCCGGCATTCTTGCTGGGGAAGACGGGTTGGGCGGTTATCGCTTCAATGATTACAAACTCAGCTTCTGGGTGGGGAACTTAGCGCTGGCCATCATTTTGTTGGATGGTGGCTTGCGCACTTCTTTCGCCACCTTTCGAACCGGCTTGCGGCCTGCTTCGGTTTTGGCCTCTTTGGGTGTAGTGGTGTGCGCGTCCATCACTGCGGTGGCCGGTGTCGTTTTTGTGGGATTGGATTGGGGTACAGCCCTGTTGCTGGGAGCCATTGTGGGATCGACCGATGCGGCGGCAGTTTTCTCTTTGTTATCACGATCGGGCGTAAAACTTAACGAACGTGTGGCGGCCACTTTGGAGATCGAGTCCGGGGTGAATGACCCCATGGCGGTGTACCTCACGCTGACCTTGATTGCCCTGCTTGCATCGAACACCTGGTCCGGCGCTGATTTTGCCGAATCCGCGCGCCTCTTTGTTCAGCAATTCGGCTGGGGTAGCTTGATGGGCTTGTCCAGCGGATTTGGCATGGCGACATTGCTACGGCGGGTCGCATCACGGGACGCCAATGGCGGCGTTCTTGCCCTCTTGATCGGAGCAGGCGGCTTGTGCGTTTTTGCTGCCACGGGTTTGCTCGACGGGTCTGGCTTCCTGGCCATTTATCTCTATGGATTGATTCTGGCCAACCGGGCATCCAAGGCGGTACAGCCAACACTGGGCGCGATGGATGGTTACGCATGGCTGGCACAGGCAGGCATGTTCTTGTTGCTCGGACTTCTGGTTACCCCCTCCACCATGGCAGGTTCAATCGGCTCGGGTCTGGCGGTAGCGTTGACCCTGATATTTATTGCCCGTCCCATAGCGGTTTGGTTATGTCTTTTCCCTTTCCGCTTCACCGCGCGTGAGACATGGTTCATATCCTGGGTGGGGCTTCTCGGCGCGGTACCGGTTGTCTTGGCCATATTCCCGCTCATGGCTGGCACCGCACAGGCAACACTCCTTTTCAACATTGCCTTTATGGTGGTGCTGGTGTCATTGCTGACGCAGGGCACCACCATTGCACTGGTCGCCCGCCGCCTGGGCGTTGCCTTGCCTGATCCGGATGACGAGGCGCACATGCGCGCGGTGTTCCGGGACTTTTCACTGAACCCCCTCACGCCCGTGGGCGACATTTGCAGTTTTTACAACCTGCCCATTCCTGCGCAAACCCACATGCCGTTGCGCGATTGGATGGCCGCGGAGCTGCACCGCCCCCCGGTGGTGGGCGATGTTGTTAACTATGGAAACGCCACCTTCGTGGTGCGTGAGTTAAATGGAGACGGAATAACTCAGGTTGGGCTGGGGTTGCAGGCTTAGGCGCTTCCAGTATCTCGCAACCTGACACGCAGCAATTTGCCTCTTGGGTCACCAGATGTTGCGTGACACTGATGACCGCTTCGAATCTATCGTTTGAACGAAAACTTTGATGTAACTGGACTACCCGTAAGCGGGTGCTGAAGGCCGGCATGTAACGCGACACAAGAGACTTATGCCCGTGCAGTGGGTAAGTCACTGAATTTGGTAGTGTACTGGGGGGTAAGTCTCCCTTGCCGCATCGACCAGTTGCGGGGCGCGCCTGCGCCGACTGCACTTCCTACATGGATGGCGCCGCGTCCAAACCGATCATTGATGGCATCCATCGCTGCCATTAATTTGCCGCGATCCCGTGTTTCAGGCGCATCGAAGTCAAACTCGCCTTGTGAGACGTTGTCTGGCATCAAGTCAAGCAGCATGACGCCCGCTTTGGAGAGTTGGAATCCCGGCTTGTAAATCTGCGCGACACCCATTACCGCGGCCTGAACCAGATGCCTTGTATCCGCCGTGGGTCGACGCAGGGGAATGACGATGCTTTTGGAGAAGTGTGGCCCCGAACTGAAGGGGGACGTGTGGGCGAACACCAGTATCTGACCAGCCAAGCCGGATTGACGCCGCAGCTTGGCTGCAGCACGGCTGGTGAACTCGCTCACCGCCTCAATGAGAGGTGCAACCTCAGTGATGGGCTGCCCAAATGACCGGGTGCAGGCAATCTGCTTTTTAGGGGTGGGGGCGTCATCCATGCTGATGCATGCCTCACCCTGCAGTTCTCTGACCGTGCGCTCCAATATAACGCTCCAACGATCACGAACCATGGATGGGCTCAATCTTGCGAGGTCAAGGACAGTCTTCACTCCTGCGTCACGCAGTTGTTGTCCGATGCGTCGACCGACCCCCCACACTTCGCCCACATCGGTCGCAGCCAATAAGGCATCCAAGTCAGACCCAGGAAGGTTCGCCAGATTACAAACCGTAGACAGATTGTCGGGGTAACTGCCGGGTTTGCGCTCTGCCGTCTTGGCGATGTGATTGGCCAGCTTAGCCAGTGTCTTGGTGCCCCCAATACCGACGCCGCAAGGGATGCCAGTCCACAGGTTGATCCGGTCACGCACAACATGCGATCTCTTAGTCAGGTCACCGCGAACCCCATCAAGCCCAATAAATGACTCGTCGATACTGTAAATCTCCTGGACCGGTCCCAGCCCAGCAGCAATGCTCATCATCCGGTCACTCATGTCCCCATACAAAGCGAAGTTGGCCGACAGCGCGACCAGGCCTTCCCGTTCTTCCAAGTGCCGGATCTCGAACCACGGCGCACCCATCTTGATTCCCAGGGCTTTGGCCTCATTGCTGCGCGCAATCGCGCATCCATCATTTGAGGACAGCACAATCACTGGACGACCATTCAAACTGGGGCGAAACACGCGTTCACAACTGACGTAAAAGTTATTGCCATCAACCAGCGCGAACATGAGCGGAGCCTTTGAACAGGGCTAAACGCCTGCGCCTTTTGGTTGAAGAATCGAAACCACTTTCCCTGTGGCCATGCCTTTTAGCAAGGCCACTTCGTTCAGAAGCACTTGGTTGATAGAGGCAAGTTTGGCCAAGTCCGCACGTGACTCTGCGAGTTCCTGCCTAAGAGCACGGTTGATCTCTCGCTCACGAACCAGTGCGTCATGCTTGGCATCGCGCTGGGTTCGCGTTGCTTTGCCTACCAGCCCTCTAATCTTTTCAGCGAGGTCCGGATAGGTGTTGTGAATCAGTGCAGGGGTGACCCCGGCCAATTTGGCAACAGCAGAGATGGATACCTTGCCTTGGCCAGTCTGCACCTGCGCAATGGCCTGCTGGATTTCATCTACGGTCTTTTTTCGGCTACGCGCCTTAGGTTCATTCATTTTGAGCCCCACTCAGATTTGACGTGTCCGGCGTTTGCGGCAGCACGCCGAGATCCACCATGACCTGGCGAGCCCACTGAACGTCACGCTCAGCACGTTGCTTGACCGCCGGACCAGCATCTTCAATGGTCAACAATTCGGTTTGTTGCTCATAAATGCCTTTCCAGATTTCGGTAAACGACTCATCAATGACGCCGTTCTTGCATCCAACGCACCGGGTCGCTTCATACAGACCCGCGCCACCACACCCCTTTTCTTGTGCCAGGCACCATCCGTGACCCGTAGCGCGAATGTGAACCTGGGCCGCTGTTTCAGCCAACAATGCGGTTCGACTTTTCAGGGTAATCGCACGTGCCTTTTTGATGTCGCGTCCAGCGCCGCCGCTCAAGGCCTGATCACCAAGCCAGGACTCAATCAAGTCCACCTTGAAGTCGGTCATCTCTTCCAGCACTTCATCAAACAGCGATGCATCCTGCATTGGGTTGGATGCATACAGCTGGGTCATGCTCATGCTGGAATGCTTGAATTGCCATTTGAGGAATACAAGCGATGCCCGCCCCATGCGCGACTCTACAATATTGCGCGCGTAAGTTCTGCGGCACTGGTGGGGTGCCAACTGCCAGTCCGTGCCAGCAGCCTTCGCCAATCGCCGGAATGAGACCTTCGATCCACCATTAGATAGCGCGTCAACGTGATAGCCGGTCGATTCACTCTGCCCAGACATGCTTGTGCAAAGAAACAGCTTCGTGGCGTCTCTCTTAGCCTTTGCCAACCGCAGCATCCGTTTCGTCAAGTCCTGATGCGTGGGGTTGCACTCCAGTTCGGAAATTTCAAGAGCCAGCCTTTCTTGAAGTGGCGTTGCATAGCGGCTCATCAGATCCAGGACTTTGACCGTGAGCTCGGGTATCAAGAACTCCACCTTGCCTTTTCCCGTCTTGTGCTCGGTGGTTGCGACCCAGTGGAATTCAACGCCGTCTCTCACTTCGCTACGCCATGACCCGGCCTCGATCCCGATCGCCTCCTCATTGCGCATGCCACTGGTTATCGACAGGACGTAAAGCGCAGCATCCCGAATGCGAATCAGCGCGGGATTTCTAAGCCCCAAACTCCCAGCGTCGCGTTCGTTCAGAATTCCCGGTGCCGCTGCGAGAATCTCTTCACAATAGTTGAACACCTTGGCCTGCACGTCCGGCGGAATGATGGGCGTTTTCCCCGTTCCATTTCGCCCAAACTGTCCTCCGGCTTGTTTTGACAGACCACTGACACGCCACAACGAGCTCTCGCCCCATGGGCATTCGGCGAGTGGGGACGACGTCTCGTTGCGAAACACCCATAAGAAGTCCAGGATGCGCAAGCTGTCGTAGACGCTGTGCGCGTTACGGGTCAGTCGGGATTTGGTGTGATGAACATAGTTCGCGATGTGAATGGGTTTCACCTGGGCGAATCTCTTGATGTTCAGCGCAGTCAGCCAACGCATCATCGGTATCGCCGAGGCTATGGCTGTTTGGCAGACGCCCATTGCTACCGGAGGCTTCGAGCCTGGCAACCCTCGCTTAAACCATGCATACAGGACGGCCTTGCAGTCATCGACCAACGATTGCGCGCAATCGTCTGGCCAAGGAACGCATTTTTGACCATCGGCCACGTTGGATTGCTCAAAGTACGGTCTGAAGTCCCAAATGGGATCACCAAATCTGGAGAGAACGTGATTGCTGCCATCCATGTCAGCCACCGCGCTGACCACGATATTGGATTTCGCGGACTCCGATAGCCCTTTGGAGGAAACGGGCTGGGCAGCCAATAGGTCATAAGCCTTAGGCGGATGCAATGCAATGGAATTACCGGCCATAGCGGGCCTCTCGACTCAGTTGAGACTGGCGCATGCGTATCGCCCAGAAGGGATGCGGGTCTTTTTCGGCAAGCACCTTAGCTTGCGCCACCATTTCTGGGAAGAAGTTGTCGAATGCAATTTGGTCGATTTGCGCAATGAGGTCCTGATGGTGGTCATGCCACTCATGCCACTCTCCTTTGGCGTAGTAATCCATCTCCGACATCAGAAAACGCTGGAAGCTGAAGAGCCGGTGCAAGTCTTTGACCGTCCCCACAATGGCATAGCTTGGACACCCCAGGCAATGCGTGAATTCCGCGCAATGTGTGGAGCCGTCTTTGGGAGCGAGAGCGCCTTGCAAACTGTCCTTGCAACTACCCGTGGGCGTTGGCACGAGGTCTTGCCCCCTGAGCTTGGCAGGCAGCGCTTCGCCAATGAATTTCGCGCCTTCTGCTTTGGTGTGCTCGTCAAGACGCAGGTAGTGGTTGTCTGCGACTTGAGGGGAATGCCCCATCACTGCGGACACGACAAGCAGATCCCCATCACTGAGCTTCCAGAGCCGGTTTTCCATGGTCTTCCGTAGCCGTCCAAAGGTCACCCGCAATGGCGAGCCGTCATCGGCTAGCAGCCCGTGGCGGTGAACGATCGCCCTGGTGAGTTCGGACACGCTACCCGTATTCAGGCAAAGCGTCTGCCCCTTGTCTTTTCCACGCTGCGAAGATCGGTAGAGCCAAACACGATCCTTGATGGCCTCAGGAGCATCAGGCACTAGGACCTCCGTTAAGTCCAACGCCTTCATGAGCACAGCGACACCATCCATGGGAACGGTCGCAGAGAGATCATGGATATGGGTCTGCCGCAATGACGTAGATTGCGCGCCCTTTCCCCTGCGTTTGAAGGTACTAACCAGCATCAGGTTGGGCATGAAAGGATGTGGGCCCAAGCAATCCCGCTTCATTTCCAGAAGCGGGGTGGTATTGATGCCCGAGCGCATGCCAACAATGAGCATGAGAGCCACGATGGCCTCTGACTCCAATCCTGCAAATCGATCGTGATGGATGGCGATAAGATCGGCTTTGAGGGCAGTGGCCAACTTCTGCATTTCCGCCTGGCTTAAAGATGTTTCGCCTCGTGTCGTCGCGCCACTCATTGGGAATGGATTGGCTGGCAGTAAGGCCTCCTGGGGTTGGTCGATAAAGCCGTAATCCTTAAGACCAACCATCACCGACTTGAAGGCAGAGTAATAGTTCTTGGCAGTGGACCCGTTTGGGTGTTTGAGTCTGAGCCAAGCTATGTAACGGGAGACATCCGCCGGACGCATATCTGATGGCCGTGAAGGCATGACACCGACATGATGTTCCATAAGGTAGGGGAAAAACACTTTGAGACCATTGGATGCAAAGCTGACGATGGTTGCCACCGAATAGTGCCCACTGTTGAGCCGCGCCCTCAATACCGTGGTAGCCGCCCCAACCCATTCGTCAAAGCCACGCCCCAACCATGGACGCAGGTCAATCAGTTTCTGGCTTCGCGGATTTGGAGGAAGCACGACCATCGCATCATTTGCTCCCAAGTCAGTGGCAAGGTCGGTTGCGATTCCGGATTCCTTGGCCTTGTAGTCCTTAGTGCGTGCCATCAGTGACTCCCCATCGCTTTCGGGATCTCGCCACCACTGGCGAACATCATGTCCATTTCGTCTTCATGCGCCAATACGATCTGCGCATCCAACTGATTAATCAGATGCAGGTAGATCGCTGTGGTTTGCACATCCGAGTGCCCCATGCGGTCGCGGACATATAGCAACGGCTCACCCTGGAAGACCGTGCTTTTGCGCAGTGCCGACAGCGTGTAGGTTCCATAGGTGTGCCGCAGCATGTGCGCCCTCACCGGGAACCCAACCTTTTTCTCGATGGCTTTCATCGCGTCGACGACGGCGCCTTTCGAGAACTCCGTTCCAAGCTCTGTCAGAACAAGCGCAGCAGGGGTCTGCCCCGCTCTTTGCCGGCGCACTTCTCGCTGGTGCAGAGAATAGGCCCACATGTCTTCCATGAGAGACCACGGCACGTCCACGCTTCTGGGCTTGCCATACTTAATGTGCATGTCAGCCGGCTCCAGATTAACGCGGATCATCTGCCCAGGTGTCAGCCCCTTTCGAGTTTTCGGATTGAAGATATACGTGAGTGGAAAGGTGCGCGCTTCGCAGGATCGCATCCCGGTGCGGACCATCAGGTTGAACAAAAGCGCATGGCTTGGGTCAAGTCTTGCGCCAAGACACTGCCTGACCTGCTCTTTGATCAAGAATTTGATCGTTGCCTTGCGCTCGCGTGCCATTACCATCGGCTTTGAAACCACGCCGCCCGTGCGATCTACATGGGCAAGAAATCCCTGATGGGATGGCGCCCGCACATCGCGCATGCCGAATGGTAGATGGGAGACGTAGCCTTGGCGTTTGCACCAATCGTAAAACCGCACAACCAAGTTCAACCGTTTGTTCACGGTATTTGGATTCAGGCCTAGCTCGCCAAGCGACCAGTCACGATACTTGGCTACAACGCTCAGCCCATGCGGCTTTTGGTCCTCATTCCAGGCTAGGTCGTTGGCAGACAAGAATGCAAAGTAGTCGTATAGCCTGCGGCCATACGCCTCCCAAGTGAGCTTGCTCTCAATGCTTCCATGGGTGACCAAGGTGTGCCAGAGGAACGATTGCGCAGGCTCCAGGGGCCAGCCGTTATTGTCGAGAAGCAGTGGGAAACCCGCAAACGATCGGTCTTCAACCGTGAAGTCCGCAGTGGCCATCACAAGCCTCACATGCCCCTCACTTTCAGGAGCTTGACCGCCGCCTTGAATGCAAGGCCATGAATGTGCATGACCAAATCAATGGCGCCCCCTCCACCACGGTCCATGCGCACATCCCAGAACTTTGGTCCCGTGCACAAGAACTCCCAATCATGGCCAGCAACATGGGCGTGCCAACGGGTGGTCAGATGACTCGATCGTGGATGGAACGAGGGATCTTCTTTGATGTGTTCAGCCAGCAAGCGCAGGACATGAATGGAATCCATCTCCCGCCACCGGACTAGGTCCAAGTTATCCACAGATCTCATTGCGCTCCGTTTCCTCCCCCAGACCCCCACCTGCTACTCGTCTCAAAGAGACGATGAATCCGAATACCAAGGGTCCGAAAGACATGATGCATCCTACTAACAAACTTGATCAGTAAGATCGTTATTACTCAATACGACAACAGGAATGCCTTCCAAGCTCGGCCGGAATACGCGTTCACAGGATACGTAAAAGTTATTGCCATCGACCAGTGCGTACACAGGAAAATCAACCCGGCATCCGGTTGACCAGTTGGATGGTCATGTCATCGGCATCATCTTTGAAGAACAGGTCCAGTGCCGCCGGAAACAGCGGCTCTAGCGGGTCCGCCAGCTTGAACAAGGTCATGCAGGAGCGGAATTTGAGGTTATCCGGATGGTGCAGGATTTCCAATGCGGTCTTGTCATGGTGTTGCATTACCAGCGCGGTGCATTCTTTAAGCCGGGCGCCCAACACTGGGTGGCTGAGGTACAGCTTGGCTTCGCTCAGGTTTTCCAAGCCATAAAACCGTGCGGTCGGACTGCGACCTAGGTCGCGAAGTTGCGGGAAGATGAACCACATCCAGTGGCTCGCCTTGTCACCGGCGCGCAGCTCCTGCAAGACATCCTCGTAGATTGGTTCCTGTGCTCTTAAAAACCGTGAGTAATCCATGGATGGTGCTCCCTTAAGGTTTGCCTGGGTGTTGTTCATCATCAGGCTGGCAATATCTTGATGATGCTGGTGACCACACCCCAGATTTGCAGGGTCTGTTCGTCCTTGGGTGTAATGTCCGGATAGGTCGGGTTGCCTGCCACCAGCTTGATGCGGCCCGACTTTTTGTACAGCATCTTGACGGTGAACTCGCCATCTACTGCGGCCACCACAATCAAACCGTGGCGTGGACGCTTGGATTTGTTGACTACCAAAATGTCTTGGTCATTGATGCCGAGGTTGACCATGGACAAGCCACTGGCACGCATAAAGAAGGTAGCCTGTGGGTTAGGCACCAGCAGTGCCGTCAGGTCCAGCCGCTCGGCACCCAGGTCCTCGGCAGGTGAGGGAAACCCGGCACAGACCTGATTTTTTAGGAACTGGACCATCAGCGGCGCAGCCAAAGCCGCTGAGGCTGGAATGGCAGTCAGGGGTTGCGCGGGCTGAGTTGAGCTGTACATCCATCCAGTATAGTATCGGGATAGGATTTCAACAATGTGCAGCCACTACCAATCGTTAAAAGAAGCAGAAAAGTTCCGAAAGAACTTCGGGGTTGAGCCGCCGCCCGAATCCGGAAAGTTCGACCTCTGGCCTGGATACGTTGGCATTTTCATCTGCCGGCACCCCCATGACGATGTCGGTGACGAAGCAGTTCCGGGGGCGGAAGCTCTGAATGGCCTCTTTGGCCTGGTCCCGCACTGGTCACAGGACACCAAAATTGCCCGGCACACATACAACGCGCGAACCGAGACCGTGGCCGAAAAGCCCAGTTTTC
>CAJASG010000656.1 GCA_903944555.1 uncultured beta proteobacterium | reverse complement strand
CAGTGTTTAGTCTGTGGTGGCGATGTAGCGTTAGCTGTGGCACAAGAGGCTGTTTGGTCGGACTGGAAAACCGCGTACACAGCGTATGGAGGCCAAGTGTGCCACCGGGCCAGAGCCCTCAAATCAACCGATTACGGCGACCGCTATGATCGTTGCAAGTCCTGTGCGCTGATAGCGCCTGTCACACCACGACTGATTTAACAAGCAACTCAGCACCAATACAAAGGCGACTGGACCGCTCGATCCGACTGAACCAACCCGGCGTGCATCATCATGACCAGACGGTAGCGAGCTTTGAGCTTGGCCGCCCGACAGGCATCCGCCACCACCGGGTGGCACTCCACCTGGCGTGCCGTACACCGACCCAGCTCGCGCAGCGCCAGCAAGATGGCATCTTCAATGGCCTGGCTTTTGTTCACTTCGCGCCCTTCAAATAGTCAGGTTTGCAACGTCCCTTGCACGCCATTTCGACACCCTTTTCGTCTTCACAGTCGAGGCAAAAATCAAATTCCAGATTGAACTTGGGCTCGCCATTGACGAGCAAAATCACCTTTGGCTCACCCTTGTGGTTTTGCACAGCGGCCGCGCTTTGCAGGTACTCCATCCATATCGCACGGCTGTGAAAGCACGGTGGGGGCGCCGGATACAAATCCGCCACCGCGTCGTTCAAATTCAGCCGTCGCACCATGGGAGCCCCTTCGTGAAGAATGAATCACGCATTAGGGTTTGACGCCGGTAGGCGCTGCGTGAAGACCTTTCGCACTTCCTCCTGCAAGCCCGCCGAAGTGCGCAGCGGGAAAGTGCATCGCCATTTGCCCCTGGCGAAACCGGGCAGGATTACCGGTGTGTACGGGGATTGCAGTTAGGGTGTTATGGGGATGGCAAACTTGGTGAACCAGCTGGCCAGCACGCTCAAGGTCTTGCCATAAGTGGAGTCAGCACGCTCATACACGGCCGTCACCACATCGTTTTGGCCGGCATGGTCATTCAAGGATTTCACGTCTTCTTTGACCACCCCAGTCACGCGAATGACGTTGTTGGAGGGCAGTTGGTAAAGGTTTCCAGTTTTCATAAAAGGTTCTCGCTCAGTGGGTGAAGTGATTGAAAAATCAAAGTGCCAGTGCGCAATGCACTGGTAGCGCCTGGTCGGGTTCAGTTCGGTCAAGGGACCGGTGATATAAATTTTGCTAATGGCGCCACCACCTGCATCATTCCGGCGTAGCCCGTGACCAGCCGCGCCGCTGCTTGCCAGTCCCAGCAAATCGCCACACACCAGCCCTCTTGCTGCAGTTGGGTGATGCGTTCGGCTTGTGCCTTGGAGAAACTGCCGCCGTCCTTGCCACCGTGGTGCTTGAATTCAATGGCCAAGCCAATGAAGGCCCCGCGCGCCACTGGCCAAGACACATCAGGCACGCCGGGCTTAACCCCTTCGGCCTTCAACTTGCTCGCCACAGCAGGATGGCGCAGGCCGCCGTTGGGGGTTGCGTGCATCAGGTCCACGCCTTGGAACTTTTGGAAGGACAGCCATTGAAAAAAGGCCGCTTGGGTGTCGTGTTCGCTCATTGCGGACCCCCATCGAGCAGGTCGTGACGTATCGCATGCCGCACTTCTGCCCCGCTCAACGCGGTTTCTTGCGGGCTGGGGCGGCGGATTCCGCAGTCGCGGCCGGGCCAATCGCTAACGGCCCCTTCACCAACCGGCGTATTTCCAGCTCCGAATGTCCGAACAGCACCCAGTCCGCCAAGACTTGGGTTCTGAGCTCCCGACACTCGGTCTCTCCGATATTCAATCGGCCCAACTTTTGTATCAGTCGCGCTCCACAGTGGATGCAGCCCAAGCAGTGCACGCGGTAGGCTGGGTTTTCGCTGGCTCGTTGGCAACATACGCATCTCAGACAGCCTCCTTGCGGGCTTGGGCGCGGTAGCTCGGCCAGTCAAACGACACCCAGCGCGCGCTCTCGGTCAAGCGGTCAAAAGTGCGCTCGCCCACGAACTCCTTGAAGCCTTGGCGGTTCTGGTTGGTCAGCAAAATGCTCGGTTTCATGTCGCGGTAGCGCCGGTCCAGCACGTCGAACAGGATGGTCTGCTCGCCCTCGGTGCCGTACTGCACGCCGATTTCGTCCAACACCAGCAGCGGCACCTTGGCAAATGTCCCCAGCACCTCGGATTCGCTGAACTCCGAGTCGCGCCGCCAGGTGGCACGCACCGCCCGAATCACGTTCAGGCAGGTGGTGTACAGCCCGCAATGCTGGGGCATCAGCGCCTGCAAAATCGCGGTCGCCAGGTGGCTTTTGCCAGTCCCCGGCAGTCCCGACAGCACCAGGCCAGTGCCGCGTTGCAGGTGTTGGGGAAAATTCGCGGCAAAGTCCTGCGCCACGCGCAGCGCCAGCTGCTGCGGCTCGGTTTGGGCCGTAAAGTTGCCCAAAGTGCGGCCAATGAATCGCTGGGGAACAGCCGCATCGACCAGCATCGACTCGATGATGGCGCCTTCACGTTGCGCCTTTTTCACCAGCTCGGCCTGCCGTGTGGCCACCAGCTCGGCCTCCACACAGTCCGGGCATGGGCTCCAGACTTCGCGCCCTCCCCCCACGGTCAACCAGTAGCCACTGGCCGGGTAGGGTCCATGCTGCGCGCAATCCTTGGCCATCGGGGCCAAGTTGCGCGTCGGCAACTGACCGGTTTTGACCAGGTTTTGAATCTCGGAGTTGTCAGGAAAATGTGCCATCGTCAGCAATCCCTTCGGCGTAATCAAGTTTTTCAAATCCAGCGTGTTTTTTGGGTTTGGCACCCTGCCTTGCGGCGTCCTGTTGCCGCCCTTTGACGGTTGCCAAGGCGTAGGCAAAGCCCTTGCCGGACTGCACGCACTCGGCGGCCACTTGGACAAAATCGGCTTCGGTGGCCCCGCTGCGCAGCAATTCGGTCAGCACCGGGTTGCTCGGGTTGACGAGCGCCATGCCCGCCGCTTTCATGGCCATGCAAACCTCGGCCGGGTTTGCAAAGTGCGCGCTGGTATTTGTATTGGTATTGGTATTAGTAATCTGGCTCTGGCTCTGGCTAGCTTTCGCAAAATCGCCGGTTTGGGTTTCGCCTTTTTCGTCATTTGTGTTATCCGAAAATAACCCAGTGGGTTCTTTTGGCCGACCCTTTGGCCGCCCGCCTTTGGCACCATTCAAGCGGGCCGCTTCTATCTTTGGCCGGGCTTCTGCCAGCACTTCCAAAGCCCTTTCATGTGCCCATCCTCCCTCTGTAAGGGTGAAGAATTCCAGCAGTACGCGCTGCACTGCTTGGCGCTCGTCTTTGGTCATGGCGCGGGCAATTCGGTGGCAATCCGCAAGCCCTTTTGGCAGCAATTTTTCGGTCGAATAAAGGTGGTCCAACAAGCGGTCGTAGGCACCGACTTCGGACATGGTTAAGTGGCTGGTTTTAGCCAAAAAATCGCCACAAAACCGCTTGTAAAACTTCATGTTTTTTGCGCCTCCACAAACTCGCGGGCCATCCAGACCACGGCCGGATGACCATTTTTTGTGGTGCGGTTGCGGCCACTGTTGACCACCAAGTAGCCGGCGACGAGCTCCACCCGGCGTGGTCGCTGGGTGTTGGAGCCCATGGGCACCAGGCGCTGCATTTCCTCGTCGGTGGCACCGTAGGTGCCACTGTCGCGCAAGAAGGCCAGTAGCAGCCCGCGCCCCGACGCCAGGTTGGGCTCGGCCGCCACAGCGGACGCACGGCTCGTAGTGAAGTGGCGTTGAAATAGCATGGGTCCGCTAAATTTTGGGCTACCTGGCTGCATGTCTATAGCACCCAACTTCTTTTTGTAGGGAGATATTGGTATTTATCTACAGACTTCTTGTGAAGAAGCAAAAAACCATTGACATTAATTTTTGTGTAGTTATTCTTAAACCACAAAAAAATATCAATAGATCGTTGAGGTACCCCATGCAAAACAGCTTGCACGCCGTGTACCATCACACCAGTGAGTGGAGAACCGAGCGCACATTTGAAGACTTGAAGGATGCGCTTCACTTTTCACTCCGCTATCGAATGAATAGCTGCAAGTCTATTCTTTGCGGACTTTTTGAGCGGATAGGTGCTTCCATGCAACGACAGCAAGTACGCGCCAAGGGTGTAACTTGGATTGTTAACCTTTCCGCGCAACAGCGCGGATATGGAACCTTGGACACACTGACAAAGTGCGGCCAGTTGAACCTGTGTAAAGCCACGGGCAACCAGATTAGCAATAATTGTTTCCCACCTCATGATGGGAAGTTTACCACTTCAATGGTATTAAATGACGCGACGTTGAGCGCGTCACGGCTTGGAGATTGATAGATGTCAACTGATTTTGGAATTCGACTTCGCTGGGCCCGCAAACATGCCGGCCTGACCCAGGAGCAACTGGCCGAAAAGATGGGACTGGGCCAGTCATCCGTCAGCGCGACCGAGCGTATTGGCCAATCGTCAACGGAAACGGTTCGCTATGCCGAGGTTTGCGGTGTCAATGCGAAGTGGCTTGCCTGCGGCGAGGGCGCATGGAATTTGGGTGTCGGAGAAATTTCCGACACCCCTGCCACTCCTGGCAAGATGGCAGGGCAGTTGCCCGATTTGGATATGGACCGGCGCAAGCTGTCCAATGCCGCGGTTGAGCTGGGGTTGCTGCTGGATTTGTTGACGGACCGGATTGACAGGTCGGTGGCGGTACAGGGGGCTACGCAGGCCATACTGGCCGTCCTACAGAAAGCCCCCTCGCCTCCAGGCGAATATTAGTTCGCTAGCAGCGAGTGGCGCAGCACCCAGTGGCGCGCCAGTCCCGTATTGGCATCGGTAAAGCAGGGGCGTACTACCCCGACTTTAGCCACCTCACGGCTGTAATACTCTCCAAACCAAAGCTGCAGCGGCCTAACCACCACCGCCGCCACCCT
>CAJASG010000655.1 GCA_903944555.1 uncultured beta proteobacterium | reverse complement strand
GCGCGTTCGATCACCGGCAGGAAATGGCGGTATTCGGAATAGTCCAACACCTTGCCCAAAGGTCGCGACAGCCAGAACTCGTTGCCCTCGGCATCGGCCTGACGGATACCCTCGAAGGTGGCGTGGTGCTGTTGAGCGATTTTTTTGTTTGTCATGAGCAGTTCCTATTGGCCGAAGGCTTGGGCGAGAATTTTATTCGGCAACAAATCAATTTCGCGCAGTTGTTGTTCAATTGTCCGACGCAATGGGCGCAATTCTTTCAGCGCTGCTGATGCTTGTTCCTGCTCCGCAAAGTCGGGCAATTCAATTGCACCTTCGGCAAGCCGGTTGAACAACATGCGCTCGCGAACCGCACCACGCGCCAGCGACAAGATGCATTGCGCACCGAGCGGTGAGCGCAGCCAGTGATAAAACCAGCGCGAATCGACCACGCCTTCTTTACCTCGAAGGGCGACGTAATCCGGGCTGGTAATGCCGGGCGTATCGTCTTCATCCACGAAGGCGATGGAGCCAATCAGGATACGCATCGGGTTGTAGAACACGGTGCCCGGAAACGCAGGCTTGTACTTTGGCGCTTGCTTGCCGGGTTGTTCTTTGGCGGGAGCGAGACCACTGCGCGTTGCGCCGAGCACTGGGTAACTTTTCCAGTCCTGTCCGATGCCCTTTTTAACTTCATCCAGAACATCGCCAAGCGTTCGGGGCGTGGGAATCACACTCTTGATGCTGTCGTAGATAATGGAATCTGCCAGCTTGGTGACTTCTCGCAACTGCACCTGCGCCGCCTGTCGGGCGGTTTCCACTTCGGCCAGTTGGGCTTTCAGGCGGGCGGCAATTTGGCGTTGTTCTTCAATGTTCGGCTTCGGAATGAAAAGCCGATTCATCGTGTTTTGTGGCAACTTGAGACGAGTTGAACCCGTGACGGCTTCTGAATAGTCAGCCCAATTCAGAGCGAAGCAGAGAAAGTCATCGTCGCATATCCCCTCTTTCCCCTTCAGGACATGCGCATGGTTGTTAACCCAGCACTTACCTTCAACGATGTATGCCTTAGTTTTTTGAGGGTCTAGAAATGGAGCACCATCCTCACCAAGGAGCACATACCTGCCATCTTGCCTGTACCCATTTATCCAGCCAACTTGCCCTGTTGCGCCAAAGTAGGGATAAGCCCCCTCACGTTTATTGCGCTCCGTTTGGCTGATTGGCTCCCTAAGGTAATCGTGGATATCGGCCATTTCAGTCAATGGTGCCAAATGGAACATGCTCATACCCCAAACAACCTCGCCTTGGCATCGTGAATCACCTGCCTCGGCGTGCCCAAGCCGCGCAGTGCATTCAAACCACCGGCCAGTCTGATCTCCGGCACTTCCCACAGGTTCTGGCTTTCCAGCGCATCGGTGCCGCCTTGGGCAAACTGGTGGCCGAGGCCCTTGAGCACGATGGCGGCTTTGTCGTCCATGCCGTTGAACCAGCTGTGGCTGATGAACAGCTCACCACGCTCAGGGCGCTTGAGGGCACGGGCGTGGTAGCCGTATTTGCCGAAAAAGTCGTACAGGTCAAAGTCGTTCATCTGGTCGATTTCGCGGATCACGTCCGGGCTGAAGTTGTCGCCCAGCAGGTGGTCAATCAGTTGGCGGCGCTTTTGCGCCTCGATCCACAGGGCGCGGAAATCGTCGAGGTTGCGGGCCTCAGACACCACGCGCTGGATCACTTCGCGGCGATATTCATCCACCGGAATCGGCGTGTCGCGACCATCGCGGCGGCTGAGAATGAAGCGGCCCTGCGGATTGATGACGACATATTCGCCGCGCATTTCGGCCACTTTCGGGCCATCGTCACCACCTCCGCCGCCACCGCCCGTGTCATCGCCACCAGACCCTCCGCCACCGGAGCGCGGTGGTTTGGTGATGAAGTCGGTGCCGAACAGGCTGGTGACATCGGTGTAATCGTAGAGCCAGAACTTGTACTTCTGCGTTTCTTCGTGGATGCGCGTGCCGCGCCCGACCATCTGGTAGAACTTGATCGACGATTGCAGATAGCGGAAAAACACCACAGCGTTCAGGCGCTCAATGTCCACGCCCGCTTCCAGCAGATCGACCGTGCAGGCAATGAAGGCGCGCTCGCCGGAGCCGCGCATGGGCTCGATCATGTCAGCGCCGTTATTGGGGCCGCCCATGCACTTGAAGGCGTAGTGATCCTTCGGTTCCTGACCCTGCGCCTTGCACCAATGCACATACAGATTGTTCATGTGCTGGGCGACGCGGTCGGCGTGGATTTCGCGATTGCAGAAGATGATTACCTTCTGCTCCGGCCCGCCGTTTTCGCACAGCAGCTTGAACAGGTCTTGGCACATCTTGGGGGTGCGCAGCTCGATGAACAGTTCGTCATCGAAGTCTTTGCCGGTGTATTCGTTTTTGGTCAGGTCGTCTGCGGTCAGCGGCAGGCCGGTTTTGATGTCCTTGACGCCGGCCTTGAGGATTTCTTCCTTGGTGAAGGTGGCGTTGTCGATGCTGGCCTTGCGTTTGACGATTTCGCAAGCGGCAAGATAGCCGTCTTCCTGTGCTTGAATCAGGGTGTATTCGTAGACCGGTTCGCCAAAATACTTGCGGTTGTTGGCGGTGATTTCCTGATCGTCAGCACTGGCGTGTTTGGATTCTTCCAGCTTGCGCGGCGTGGCGGTCAGGCCGATGTGAATAGCATTGGGGTTGCGCCGCAGCACTTCGGACCAGCGGCCCCAGGCCGAGCGGTGGCACTCGTCGATGATGATGACGGAGAAGGCGTCTTCACCGTAGTGCTCGGTCAGGAAGCTGGCAAAGCCGCCATCAGCCAAATCCGCATCATCCAGACCGAGCGTTTGGTAGGTTGCAATGTGGATGCGGGCGTTTTGCGCCGCGTTGCCATCTTTTTCTGTGCGCACGATGCGGGCGTTATCACCAAATGCAGCCTTGAGCTTGGTGTAAGCCTGCTCACGCAATTCGTCGCGGTCGCACAGGAACAGCGCGGGCTTGGGCAGTTGCCCAGCTTGGCTCATGCGCCAGAGCAAGTTGGTGGCGATGACGGTCTTGCCGGCACCTGTGGCCAATGTCAGCAAGACGCGAGGCGGTTGGCCTGCTTGTTGGTCAACAAGGATTTTTTCAAAGGCGGCGCGGATCGCCGCATCCTGGAAATAGCGGGAGAGTGACCACGCCGGGCTATCGGCCTGAAACAGCATCGCAGCCTCGGGCCGGGCCATGTCGATGCCCGTGTCTTTGGCGTAGCGGGCGGTCAGGTCCGGGTGTGGCGGGAAGTCAGCAAATGGAAATGGGCCGCCTTGCAGACTGGTGACGCAATCGAACTCGCCATAGCGATGGCCATTGGTAGCGAAGACGTATTTCACGTCGAAGCGTTCACAGTCGGCATAGCCCTTGGCCTGCTGCATGCCTTTGAGCGGGTCTTCGCTTTCCTTCTTGGCTTCGAGCACGGCGACAGGCAGGGCTTTGGGCATCTCGCCCACCTGTACGCAGAGCAGATAGTCAGTGCGCCCCGGACCTTTTCGGCGGCGGCCTTTGGCACCACTGGGTTCGACTGGAGCCGGGGTCAGGATGGTTTCGAGCGTGATACGTTCACGGCTGACGTAGCCTTTGTCGCGCAGGACAGGGTCAATCAGGTGGTAGCGGGTATCCGCTTCGTTCATGCTCATTGCGTGTTCCCTCGTTCTTCTTCGGCATTCATCGGGCGTGGCAGCCACCGCGCTTGCAGTTTTGTCAGTTGCTGCGCGTCAAAGCGCAGTTTGGCGCGGTAGTCCGGTGTCAGTGAGTGCATGGCTCGTGGGAAATTTAGGAAACTGGGTAATCATAATGAATATTGGGGTATTGCTCTACTCCATTCCCCCTTTGTTTTGGCGATTACCCCATTTGGCAGGCGCACGCTACAGATCTATTGATGCCGTAAATGAAAACGCCGGAGCATACCCCGGCGTTTTCATTGGTCGCAGAAATATAGTCAATCAGACGATCATCCCCGCGCCGACCGTGTTGTTG
>CAJASG010000654.1 GCA_903944555.1 uncultured beta proteobacterium | reverse complement strand
TGGCGGCGATACCGACGACTTCTTCGACCGCCTCATGCGCGGTGAATCCGCAATCCGTCTCTACGAGCATCCCACCTCGCCATCCCGGCTGGTGCAGCCTGCGGTGACCTGCGCCCAGTTTGATTCCGAAAAGTCGATTGGCCATGCAATCACCCATGTCACCGACCGCTACAGCCAGCTGGGCGTAGCGGCCGCGTTTTCTGCCTGGGACGATGCCGGCCTGAAGCGCGAGGGCGCTGGGTCTGACGAATACGGGGTGTCCTGGGGGACGGGTGTTGGCGGCATGCTGACGTACGAGAAGGGCTACGGCGACATGTACCTGCGCGGCAAGCAGCGGGTTTCGCCCTTGTCGGTGCCGATGGCGATGAACAATGCGGCCGCATCCCATATCGCCATGGCGTTGGGTTTGGGCAGCGCCTGCATGACCTATTCAGTGGCTTGTGCGTCTTCCACCATTTCCATCGGTGAGGCGTTCCGACGCATTCAGCGCGGGGAATCCTCCTTGATCGTCGCCGGCGGCTCCGAATCGCCGCTGGCATTCACCATCATGCGGGCATGGGAAGCGATGCGTGTGGTGGCGGCGGGGGATGAGCAAACCGCGTACCGCGCCTGCCGACCCTTTCAGCAAGGGCGCAAGGGCTTGGTGCTGGGTGAGGGCGCCGCTGCGCTGGTGCTGGAAGACTGGGAACATGCGCGCCAGCGGGGTGCACGCATCTACTGCGAACTGGCCGGGTTTGGACAAAGTTGCGACCACACCCACTTGGTGCGTCCTGATGCACAGGGGCAGTCCAGGGCCATTTTGGCCGCGCTGCGTGAGGCGGAACTGACGCCGGCACAGGTCGGGTATGTGAATGCCCATGGCACGGCCACCGTCGAAGGTGATCCGATTGAAATCAGTGCGCTCAGGCAGGTCTTTGGTGCCCATGCAGAGCATTTGGCAGTGAGTGCCACCAAGTCGATGCATGGCCACTCGCTGGGTGCGGTGGGTGCCATGGAAGCCCTGATCACCGTGCTGGCACTGGCCCGAAAGGCCATCCCGCCCACCGCCCATCTGGAGCAGGTGGCGGAGGACTGCCTGGGGGTCCAGCATGTGATGGGCAGTGGCCTGCGCGATGTGCCGCTGCAGGCCGCCCTCAGCAACTCCTTTGCGTTCGGGGGCAGTAACGCCGTCCTGGCTTTTCGTGCCAGCAGCGATGCGTAACGCGGCTTGGAATCCTTTTTTCTGATGCAACTCCTCCGCCACCTTTACTCTGCGGCGCGCCTGCGCTTCGCCCTGGTGATGCTGGGGGTGGGGTGTTTGTTGTGGACGGTCCTGGCCATGCCCTTGGGCCTGGTTTTGCCCAGTCGTTGGGGCATGTGGGTGGGACGCTGGATGGCCACGCTCGGGTTTCGGGCCTATATTTGGCTGTTGGATGTCATTGGTCTGGGGCGCTTTGACATTGCTGCGCTGGACACCTTGCGTGGCGCGGGTCCTTTGATCCTGGCCGTGAACCACCCGGGCCTGCTGGATGCGCTGATGGTGTTGTCCCGGCTGCCGAATGTGACCTGTATCCTCAAGGCTTCGCTGATGCGCAATCCCCTGTGGGGGGCCGGTGCCCGGCTGGCCGGGTACATTCGCAACGACCTGTTTCTCGGCGCGGTCAATCTGGCGGTGGACGAATTGCACCACGGCAGCCAGCTCCTGTTGTTTCCCGAGGGCACACGCAGCGACCCGATGCCGCTGGGCGAGTTTGAGATCGGCGCGGCCTATGTGTCGTATCGCTCCGGTATTCCGATTCAGACCATCATCATTGAGCAGGACAGCCGGTTCTTGGGCAAGGGCTGGCCATGGCTGAAACGCCCGGAC
>CAJASG010000653.1 GCA_903944555.1 uncultured beta proteobacterium | reverse complement strand
GTGGCGCGCTTGAAGTCCAGGATGGTGAACCAGGTTTTGCCCAGGTCTTCGCGCAGGCGGGTGCCACGGCCAATGATTTGCTTGAACAGCGTCATGGACTTGATGTTTTGGTCCAGCACGATGAGCTTGCAGGTCTGGGCATCCACACCCGTGCTCATCAGCTTGGAGGTGGTGGCAATCACCGGGTAGGTCTTGGCTGGGTCAATAAAGTTGTCCAGCTCCATCTTGCCCTCGGGGTTGTCGCCGGTGATCTGCACCACGTACTTGGGGTGGTCTTTGCAGATGTCGGCATTGGCATTAGAGAGGGCCTGGCGCATGCGGCTGGCGTGGTCAATGTCTTCGCAAAAGACGATGGTTTTGTCGTAGCGGTTGGTGGCCTTGAGGTACTCGGTGATCTTGGCGGCCACCAGCTCGTCGCGCTTCTCCAGCACCAGCTTGCGGTTCATGTCGGTGGCGTTGTAGACCCGGTCTTCAATGACCTTGCCCAGCTTGTCGGTCATGCCCTCTGTAGGGCGCCAGCCAAAGGTGTCTTTGTCCAGGTCGATGCGGACAACCTTGTAGGGGGCTAGGTAGCCGTCTTCAATGCCTTGCTTGAGCGAGTAGGTATAGACCGGTTCGCCAAAGTATTCGGTGTTGGAGGTGTCCCGGGTCTCCTTGGGCGTGGCCGTCAGGCCGATCTGGGTGGCGCTGGCAAAGTAGCTCAAGATTTCACGCCAGGCAGAGTCTTCGTCGGCACTGCCCCGGTGGCATTCGTCCACCACGATGAGGTCGAAAAAGTCTGGCGAGAACTGCTTGTAGATGTTCTGCTCTTCTTCGGTACCAGACACGGCCTGGTAGAGCGAGAGATAAATCTCGTACGACTTGTCCACCAGCTTGGTGGCTTTGTTGACGGCCACGTCCAGCTGCTCAACAAAGTGCTTGCCCGTGGCCGCATCGACCCGCTCCACGCCCTTGGCATTGGGGCTGAGCTTGGCCATGGCGCCCTTGAACGGCCGAAAGTCGTTGACCATGGTCTGGTCGATGAGGATGTTACGGTCTGCCAGAAAGAGGATGCGCTTTTGGCCAGACGGCTTGTCGGCTTTCCAGGTTGACTTCCACAGGCGGTAAATGATCTGGAACGCGGTGTAGGTCTTGCCCGTGCCGGTGGCCATGACCAAGAGGATGCGCTGCTGGCCCTTGGCGATGGCCTGCACCGTGCCGTTGATGGCGTTCATCTGGTAGTAGCGCGGGGTCTTGCTGGGCGCGTAAGGGTACTCGGCCACCTGGCGCACATCGGCGGGCCAGCCCTTCCAGGCGCAGTAGCGCTCCCACAGGTCAGATGGCGTGGGGAATTGGTCGAGCGCTAAATGGGTTTCCAGCACGCCATCTGCCAGGGTGGCGTCGCGAAAGACGAAGCCGTCGCCATTGCTGGAGATGGCGAAAGGGATGTTCAGCAACGCCGCGTAATTGATGGCCTGCGCCATGCCGGCACCCACCGCATAGCTGTTGTCCTTGGCCTCGACCACAACCAGGGGGATGTTGGTCTTGTAGAACAGCACGTAGTCGGCACGGAGCACGGACTTTTTGTCGCGGGCGGCATGGTTGCCACGCACCACCACCCGGCCTGGCCGCAGGGTGTACTCGCGGTAAATCTGCTCGACCGTGTTCCAGCCCGCCTGTTGGATGGCTGGCGTGATGAACTTTTCGCAGATATCCGCTTCTGACAGCGTCTTTTTGTCCAAACCGCTCCCCGCAAAAAACCTGGTGTTGGCGCGCAGCTTGCCTACTGCTTGTTGCCGCGTCTCATTATTGACGAAGTCAGGATGTGATGACCCTTTGTCCCGTAACTTGGTTGGACACGCTCATTTGCGTCATGTGAGCAGTGGGCGCGTACCCATGGCCAAATGCCTGCTAAGGCGGTTAAACGCATATACAATTATTCTTGTGACAAAAAGACTGATCTGGGACGAAGCTAAACGCGCGGCCAATCTGGCCAAACACGGCTTGGATTTTGCGGATGCTGGCGAGGTGCTGGAATCACAATACCGGCTGGACATCGCCGAAATGCGTGACAACGAGTTGCGAACCCAGTCTTTTTCGTATGTGATGAACTGTCTTCGGGTGCTGACAGTGGTTCACATCGACCGCGATGATGCAACCCGGGTCATCAGCTACCGACGTGCAAGCACCGCAGAACGAGAGGCCTACTATGAATGGACCGAAAGTTAATGCATTGACCCGCGAGCAAGTCAGGGCTGCCGTTGCAGGAATACCGCCCGGGGGTGACTATGTTTGGGATGGCGTGGACGAAGACGACCGGCCCCTGTCCGACGCGGCATTGCAGGCTGGTTTGGCAGTGGCACTGCGTAAACGCGGGCGACCCGCTGGCTCTGACAAAACGCAAATCGCCCTGCGGGTTGACAACGAGACGCTGGCGGCTTTTCGCGCCACTGGCGCTGGCTGGCAATCGCGCATGAACGCGGCTCTTAGTGACTGGCTTAAAAAACACTCGGCGGCATGAATTGAACAACCATTCATACCCATTTTCATGCTGGCTTCGCAGCCATGACTGCCTCTATTTACTTGCTGCCGCAAAAGCGGTGGCGGCAATCCGGACCTTGCTCGGATGCAGAGTTCCAAGTTTCGGGATTTGGCCGTGTGGCGCATGCGGTGGGACCGAGAAGTAGGCGTCGTTGAACGGGAGCTCAAGAACGTTTCTTAGGTCGAATTTGGTATCAAAACTCAAACCGGCGCTGGTATATGCACTGGGTTGCTCGCTCTTGGCGATTCTGAATTCCCCGCTGAAGAGACGGTCCGTCTTTTGGCTGGTCCCATACGCTACGCTCACAAAAATCATGCCTTCGGCGTCTTCCTTGGTCGAAACAATGAGACCGGGGCGTGGTTTTGGTTTGGGGTGAATGTTGTCAGGGAAATGGCACCAGACGATTTCGCCAGCCGTGGGTTCCGGCCACCAGCGCATCAGGTGTTTTCCAATTCAAACAGACTGCTGCGGACAGTGCCGCCTTTGGACTTGGGGGCTGATTTTTTAACCTGATTGAGTTGGGCTTTGGTCAAAGCTCCCTCATCTGCCTCGTATTGAGGCAGGAACTTGGTGGCCAGCTCATGCAGCGCCAGATGAATCACTTGCGTTTCGTCAACACCCAATACATCAGCCAGACGTTTGGCCGTTGTGCGGGTTACGCCAGTTGCGCTGTCTTGCGGGCGATAACGGAAGGCGATCTGGGCTGCTGCAGCTCTCATTTTTGGCCCCTTTGAAGTTAGATATCTTAAAGATATCAAAAGGGCGGGGTGTTGTCAACAAGGTGGGGGGAGGTGGGGGAGGTGGTCGGCAGTGCCAGTGGCGCAGGCCTTTGGTCGGCAATGGCTGCAAGCCATCGGTGGCCTTCGCCATGCCCAGCACCGCAGCGCACATTTCTGCCCAGTGTCCGTCATGCAGCCATCGCCAGCGGTGATTCCTGCAGATCTAATGAGCGCACTGAAAGCCGAATATTTGACCGAGGCCTTTAGGTCAATACCGCCCGGTAAACAGAACTTCATCATTCGCCGAATCGACGATACGGACAAACCGGAGACTCGCGAGAGAAGGCAATCCTCCAAGTTCCAGCTAGATGACAGTCATGGTCCTCGCGGACCACATCACCCAACCGTTTTGTGTACACTTGAATCCACAATATGCATTTGAACTCAAAGGAAAAGTGATGGAAGCAACCAAAGTGGGGATTCGCGAATTCCGTGCCGGCATGGCCGAATTCATTGCGTCAAGCACGCCAGTGGCCGTGACGCGCCATGGGCAAACCATTGGTTACTTCATTCCGACCCACGGCCAGGCGGAAGCTGACGTTGCTGCATTGAAGAAGGCCAGCAAGACTTTGGACCGCTTGCTTGCAGACAAGAGTATTGATGTGGACGCCGTGGTGGCTGAATTCAAAACCACCCGTAAACGCGCAAGCACGCCCAAGAAAACGGTGTCTGTGGTGGCATGAGCAGCAAAGCCATCGTTTTGGATGCCAACATCCTTATTCGCGCGGTACTGGGCACGCGGGTGCGAGAGCTTATTATTTCCAATGCAG
>CAJASG010000652.1 GCA_903944555.1 uncultured beta proteobacterium | reverse complement strand
GTCCACGCTCTTGGCGTAGCTGGAGGTGCGCCCAAACAGGTTGACCGTCATGCAACCCTCGTCGGTCAGTGTCTTGCGGCAGTCCGAATAGAAATCTTCGGTATCCAGCACCGGCGCTGCGGCCTCTTCGTCATACAAATCCACCTGCAAGGCGTCCACCGTGCCCAGCCAGCGGGTCTGCTTGATCTCTTGCGACGCATCGGCCAGCACCACATTCATGCGGGTGTTGTCCTGGGGCAGTTTGAACCAGCCGCGGCAGGCGTGCAGCACCTGCGGGTTGAGCTCGATCGCCGTGGTCTTCATGCGCAACTCCTTGTGGCAAAACTTGGTGAGTGACCCGGCGCCCAGGCCCAATTGCAAAGCTTGCCGTTTGTTGACCCCCGTGGGGTCGATGAATAGCAGCCACGCCATCATGCGCTGAATGTATTCGTGCACCAGCACCGTGGGTGCGTCCACCAGCATGGAACCCTGT
This sequence comes from uncultured beta proteobacterium, assembly GCA_903944555.1. GTDB lineage: Bacteria > Pseudomonadota > Gammaproteobacteria > Burkholderiales > Burkholderiaceae_C > Allorhodoferax. The sequence goes on along the minus strand of CAJASG010000652.1, from coordinate 12,481 downwards.
ATCCATTCGCTGCCCAAATGCAGGTGACGAATCGGGCCTTCTTCCGAGAAATTGACTTCGGGTAGTTCGATAGTTTCTTTTTTTGCCATGGGGATTTATACCAGTAGCGGCGTTCGAGCCTAAACTCACACGATCGGGCCCCCAAACTCCACACCCATCCAGTCCCCAGCCTAACCAGAGCACATCCCATGCCTTTGCATAGATACCTGACGCGACTGATCTGGGTTTGTGTGTTGCCCCCGCTGCTGCTGGTGATCGGCTTGTCCGTGCTTCACATCTTCCATCTGCAACAAGGCGATGTCGGGGGTATGGCACACACACCATGGCTTGAGGCTAGCGCTGCTTTGGCTGCAGCCATTCTTATCACCACGCTCACCGCAGTACTGGGCGGCAAATGGGCCAGCCGGCAGCTTGCCGGGTCTGTGGCGTCACTGACACAGACACCGCCCCCGCATCTGTCGGGCCCCGATATTGCCGAATTCGCATCGGTGCGCCAACTCCTGGCGAACTCCCTGGCGGAGCGTGAAACGGCTGAGGCCGCCAACCAGCTCAGCCAGCAACGGTTTCGCGCGATTTTTGAGCAGGCCGCAGTGGGTATCTCCATCGTTGCACCCGATGGCCGCTGGCTGCTTGCCAACCAGAAACTGTGTGACATCACCGGCTACCCACTGAACGAATTGGTGACCAAGACGTTTCAGGAGATCACGCACCCCGACGACCTGGAGTCAGACGTGAATCGGTCCGGGCAACTCCTGTCAGGCGCCATTGACAACTTTTCCATAGAAAAGCGCTACATCCGCAAGGATGGCGCAACGCAATGGATCCGACTGACTGCCGCCTTGGTACGAAAGAGTGACGGCACGCCGGACTTTTTCGTTTCCATCGTAAATGACATCCAGCAACGCAAGCGCGTGGAGGAGGCACTGCGTGAAAGCGAGGAACGTTACCGCAGCTTGGTTGCAGAACTCCAAATTGGGGTGTTGTTACAGGGGCCCGCGGCCGAAATTATTTTATCCAACAGCAAGGCGCTGGAGCTGCTTGGATTGACCGAAGACCAGTTGCTGGGAAAGTCCTCGTTCGACCCGGATTGGAACGTGGTCCATGCCGACGGAACACCGTTTCCCGGCCCGACCCATCCCGTCCCCATGGCGATTGCCACCGGCCAACCAGTGCATGCCGTCGTGATGGGCGTCTACCGCAGCGTCACCCAAGACCGCAATTGGCTGCAAGTCGACGCCACGCCCCAATTGAATGCGGATGGCTCCGTGCGCCAAGTGGTTTGCACCTTCATGGACATCACCGCACGCATGAGGGCCGAAGCCGAACTGGCCCAGCAGCACGAGAACCTGGAGCAACTGGTCGCCACCCGCACCACTGAGTTGGTAATCGCCAGACAGGCGTCCGACGACGCCAACCGGGTCAAAAGCGAATTCCTGGCCACCATGAGCCATGAGTTTCGCACTCCGCTCAATGCGGTGATGGGTTTATCCCACCTGTTGGGGGATTCCCCCTTGAGCCTCCGTCAGCGTGACTACACGGACAAAATCCAGTCGTCTGCGCGGGCCTTGCACGCACTCATTGACGACCTTCTGGATTTTTCAGCGATCGACTCTGGCCAGCTTCATCTGGAGTCTGCGCCGTTTCCACTGGAGGCCATTTTGCGCACGACGGCCGCCGTCATGGGCACCGGCATGGCGGGAAAACCCATAGAAGTCCTGTTTCTGGTCGCGCCTGATGTGCCGGATGAAATGGTGGGCGATGCCCTGCGTTTGCAGCAAATCCTGCTGCACCTGACCAGCAATGCGGTCAAATTCACGGACGCGGGCTCCATTGTGGTTTCGGTGCGCTGCCTGAGCAAAGACGACACCCAGGTCACACTGCAATTCTCGGTACATGACACGGGTATTGGCATTCCCGCTTCGCAACTGGGTTCTATTTTTGAGGTATTCAACCAGGCCAGGATCTCAAGCAATCGTTTGTACGGCGGCGCTGGCTTGGGACTGTCCATCAGCGCACGGCTGGCGCAACTGATGGGTGGAAACATCACGGTCGACAGCACGGTGGCTTTGGGTAGCGAGTTTCGCCTGGAAGTCCCCTTGGCGTTGGCACCCCATGCCACCAGGGTGCCTACACCGGTCAGCCACCCGGCTCTTCGCCTTTTGATCATTGATGACAACCGCATGGCTCGGGATGCGTTGACGCAAACCTGTACCGATCTGGGCTGGTTGGTCACGGCTGTGGACGGTGGGGCTGCGGGCCTGGAGGCGTTGCGCCAAAGTGCCCACCAGGGGCGCGACTACGACGTCATGCTGCTCGACTGGCACATGCCCGATATGGATGGACTGGAGATGCTGCGCCACGCCAACAGTGCACCCGATATCGGGCTAGCCCCAGTGGTCTTGATGGTGGGCGCTTTTGAGCTGGAGCGGGCAGTGACAGCCAGTGATGATTTGCACATTGAGGTCATCGTGTCCAAGCCCACGACGCCGACCACTTTACAAAAGGCCCTGAAGCGCGCCTACGCCGGAGAAAGCGGCACACTGTCCACCGAATCAAGGCCTGCCGACCAGCGGCTTAGGGGTATGCGCTTGTTGGTAGCGGAAGACAATGCGCTCAACCGGGAGGTGATTTCGGACATCCTCACCCAAAGCGGTGCCGAGGTGGAGCTGGTCAACAACGGCCTGGCGGCGGTGAATGCCTTGCGCACGACTAGCGCCCTGCGCGCGCCACACGCATTGTTCGACGCCGTGCTGATGGACATTCAAATGCCAGTGATGGACGGCTACACCGCCACCCGAATCATCCGCGAAGAGTTGGGCTTGGTGGATTTACCCATCATCGCGGTCACCGCCTTTGCCCGGCAGCAGGACCGCGAAAAATCCCGCACCGCCGGCATGGTGGGGCATATTGTCAAACCCCTGAATGTGGAGGACCTGCTGGACCTGGTGGCCCGTGGGCGGCGTGGCGCACCACGGCCAGCAGCGCCAGCGGCGGCGCTTTCCCCCCACGCAAACACGCTGCCAGGCCTGGATGTCAGTGCCGCGCTGGAGTCGTTTGGTGGCGACACGGCACGTTACAAGGAGCTGCTGCGCAAGTTCATGGCCCAGCATGGGCGCGACACCGAAAACGCCCAGGCCTGCTTCAATGCAAACGACACCCAGGGTGCCGCAAACCTGCTGCACGGCCTGAGTGGCATTGCCAAACTGCTTCAGGCCAATGCGCTCGGAAACTTGGCCAGAGACGTGGAAAACGCGCTGGCCGATGGCGACACCGCAGCCCTGCCCCCGCTATGGGACGCGCTGCAAGCCGCAATGCAGACCCTGTCTCAATCCATTGGGCAGTTCACGGCTGCGTAGTGCTGCCAAGTAGTGCCGCCAAGCGCGGCAACGCCGCACAGGCATTGTGGGTGGTGGCATCGGCCAGTGTTTGCAAGGAGACGCCACGCAGCTGGGCCAGCACTTCGGCAATACGTGGCAACTCACCCGGCTCATTGCGCCCTTGCGCAGAACCACCCGCCCGGTTTTGCGCCGTGGTGTAAAGCCAGTGCGGCGGCATGTCCGGGGCATCGGTTTCCAGCACCAGAGAGTCCAGTGGCACGGTCTGCGCCAAGTGGCGCAGCCGCAGCGCGCGCTCGTAGGTCAGCGCCCCGCCAAAACCCAGCTTAAAACCCAAACGGATGAACTCCTGCGCCTGCACGTCACTGCCATTGAAGGCATGGGCGATGCCCGACCAAGGCGCACCGTGGCGCCCTACCTCACGCAAATGCTTTAGCACCCGGTCCACGGAGCGGCGCACATGCAGCACCACCGGCAGCCCGTGGCTGCGTGCCAGGATGAGCTGTTCGCGGAAAAAATACTCTTGCTGCTCGCGCAGCGGGCTCAAACACAGCTCCGGCACAAAGTAGTCCAGCCCGATTTCGCCCACCGCCACCAGCCGTGGGTCAGCGTGGTGTTGCGCGAGCCGCGCCGCCAACAGTGCCAGGCTATCGGGGGCTGCGTTTTTGACATACAGCGGATGGATTCCCAGGCAGTAACTGTCCCCACCCGCATGGGCCAAGGTGCGCACCGTGTCCATATTGCCCACCTCCACTGCAGGAATGACACAGTGCTGCACGCCCGCTGCCGCAGCGCTGCTGCGCACGCCAGAGGTATCGCCGGCAAATTCGAACGCATCCAGATGGCAATGGGTGTCTATCCAGCGCATGGCCTGGGCGCCTGGTGCCTGGGCTAGCGCTTACGCTGCACGAAGAGGTTGCGCGTCTTGTCTTCCGAGTAGGCAAAGGCCACGGCGCCGTTTCTCACCGTTCCCATCACCAGCATATTGCTGGTGATTGCGTCCTTGTCCGTTTTGGAAAACGGGTGCTCATGCGTGGCCGTTACACCGTAGTACACGCGCGGCATGGTTTCCAGCGCGTTCTTAAGGGATGGGCCCGACAGATCACCATTACGGATCGACAAAATAGCGTAGACCAGCAGATACACCGTGTCGTAGGCCTGTGCCGCAGCCATGGGGACCGCAATCTTTTTGGCCTTGTACTTGCGCCCATAGGCACTGAGGAACGCGCTGCGGCGCTCATTGCTGGGCTCTGCAACAAAGGTTTGCGCCATCAGCGCGCCTTCGGCTGCCTCCTTGGCACCGTCTATGAACTGCGGAAACGACAGCGGCCATGCGCCCACTTGCGGCACCTTCCAGCCAATCGCCTGGCGCCCGTTGGCAATGACGGCAGCCTCTGGGCCCACCGTGTAGCTGAACACCACGTTGGCACCCGCCTCCTGGGCGGCTTTGAGATCGGCTTTCAGGTCCTTCACCCCCAGATCAAACCGGGCTACATACACCGGCTTGATGTCTTTGAGCGCCAGCGCTTTCAACACATCTTGCATACCCGCCTCGCCGTAACCGGTTTTGTCGGCAAATATGGCGACCCGTGTCCACCCCCGGGACACGATGTCTTCCACCACAAAGGGTGCCTGAATCGCATCGCGCGCGGAGGTTCGAAAGATGAAGCTCTCAGGCGCGGGGAACTTGGTGGTGATGGGCGTGCCCGTAGCACAGGGCACGATCAAGGGTGACTTGGCGTTCTGAAACACGTCCAGGGATTTCATGGCCACGCCCGTATTACAAAACCCGATGGTGGCCACCACCTGTTCTTGCAGAACCTCCTGGGAGCGGGCCAGCCCCACATCGGGCGAAGCGGTGTCGTCTTTCACCACCAACTCCAACGGGCGCCCGAGGTAGCCCCCAGCCGCATTGATCTCGTCCACCGCCAATTTGGCACCGTTCAGCATAGGAATACCAAAATCTGACGAGGGCCCTGTGAAGGGCCCGATCAGGCCGATGCGCAAGGGCTTCACCGCCTGCGCAGTTGCCAAGCCCGAAAAGCCCAAAATGAGCGCACCCAAGGTGCAAACGACCGGCTGAATCCAACGCATGTGAGTTCTCCAAATTCAAAATTAGTGGAGCTTAGTCCCCAACTTTGGAAACGGTCCCCCGAAAAACCCTCGCTTTACCAGGTGAAGGGCCGCATCGTCAGCAAACCGAAAGACACCTTCAACTACCCGCCGACCAAGAATTTTCCTTGCACCAACTGTAGCTGGCGCGTGCAACGGGCGGCCAAGGCCGCGTCGTGGGTCACCACCACAAACGCGGTTCCCTTGCTACTGGACAACTCCAGCATGAGGTCAAAAACGCCATCAGCGGTCGTGCGGTCCAGGTTGCCGGTGGGCTCGTCGGCCAGCACGCAGTCGGGGTTGGTCACCAATGCCCGCGCAATTGCCACGCGCTGGCGCTCCCCGCCTGAGAGTTCGGAGGGACGGTGGTGAGCCCGGTCCTGCAGGCCCACGCTTGCTAGCATTTTCATAGCTGCTTGCGCACATTCCACGGGGGCTAGACGCCTAATTGTCAGTGGCATGGCCACGTTTTCCAGGGCACTGAACTCGGGCAGTAAATGGTGAAACTGGTACACAAAGCCCAGGTGCCGGTTGCGCAGCTGCCCCTGCTGCGCTGGGCTGGAGGCGGCCAGGTTTTTTCCGAACAGCTCCACCCGGCCGCTGGTGGGTGCGTCCAAGCCGCCCAACAAATGCAGCAGCGTGCTTTTTCCGGAGCCGGACGTGCCCACGATGGCCAGCGTTTCACCCCGGCGAATTTGCAGGTCCACACCCTGCAACACCGTCACATCCAAGCGCCCTTCGGTAAAGCGCTTGGTCAGGCCGTAGGCGCTCAACACCACTTCGGCGGATGGATTGACGGCTGGGGGCGCGGTGGTCAGGCCAGCCACCATGCGGTACTGGGCAGCACCCAAGGCCGCAGAAATGACGGGGTTAGCCCCAGCGGCGGCGGTAGTTTCTCTATTCATAACGCAATGCCTCAGCAGGGTTCACGCGGCTGGCGTGCCAGCTGGGGTACAGGGTGGCCACAAAGGCCAAGACCAGCGCAATGATGGCCACCGGCAAAATATCAGACTGCTGTGGCTCACTGGGCATGCGGCTGATCAGGTAAATGTCTTTGGGCAAAAAGCTGGCGCCCAGCGCCTGTTCCAGCGCAGGCACGATCACATCAATGTTGTAAGCCACGCCCAAGCCCAGCAGCAAGCCGGCCAGGGTACCCATCACCCCGACCATGGCGCCTTGCACCACAAAAATGCCCATGATGCTGCCCGGGCTGGCGCCCAGGGTGCGCAAAATGGCGATGTCGGCGCGCTTGTCCGTCACCGACATGACCAGCGTGCTCACCAGATTGAAAGCCGCCACCGCCACGATCAGGGTCAGGATGATGAACATCATCCGTTTTTCCACCTGCACCGCAGCAAACCAGGTGCGGTTTTGGCGGGTCCAGTCGCGCAGGTACAAGTCCCCGCTTAAAGTGCGGCTGAGTTCATCGGCCACTTGGCGCGCTTGGTGCAGGTCGCGCAGTTTCAGGCGCACGCCCGAGGGGCCTTCCAGGCGGAAGACTTTGGCGGCATCTTCCCAGTGGGTGAAGGCCATGGCCGAGTCGTATTCAAAATGGCCGGAGTCAAAGGTGCCCATCACCGTCATTTGTTTCAACCGTGGCACCACCCCCGCGGGGGTGACTTGGCCGCTGGGCGCCACCAACGTGACCTTGTCGCCGGTGCGCACGCCCAGCGAGCGCGCCAGCTCCGAGCCCAGCACAATGCCAAAGCCCCCCGGCACCAGCTGGTTCAGCACCGCCGACTGGGCCCCGGCGGCCAGATCGGTCACCCCAGGCTCCAGCGCGGGGTCAATGCCGCGCACCATCACGCCTTTCATGTCCTCCCCCCGGGCCAGCAAGGCCTGGGCGGCGATGAACGGCGCGGCACCAATCACCTCGGGGTGCGCCCGGGTTTGCGCCAGCGTGACGTTGACATCGGCCAAGGCCTGCCCGCCCGCAGCGTAGACCTCAATGTGCGACACCACACCCAGCATGCGGTCACGCACCTCCTTTTGAAAGCCGTTCATCACGCTCAAAACGATGATCAGGGCCGCCACACCAAGCGCAATGCCCAACATGGAGACGCCCGAGATGAAGGAGATAAATCCGTTGCGCCGCGTGGCCCGGCCCGCGCGGGTGTAGCGCCAGCCGATCAGCAGCTCGTAAGGTATTTGTTGGATGAAGGGGTTTTTCATTGCCCTGAATTGTGGCACCTGCGCCGCGGCAGCCGTTGCGTTCACTGACAATAGGCCTATGCACACCCTGATCTCTTACGCAGCCCCGCCCGGCCCCCTGGCCCGGGAGGCGCTGACCCGCCTGGGATTGCCCCATTTGGCCCAACTGCTGCAACGCATGGGCATTGGCGCACGGCTGCAAGGTCAGGCCAACGACCTGACGCCCGTGTTTGAGCGGGTATTGGCCCAATCCATGGGCCTGGAGGGGGCCGACGGGCTCATTCCGTGGGCCGCCCACGAGGCGCACCAACTGGGCCTGACCACATTGCACGGCCTGGATGGCTGGGCCTGGATCACCCCGTGCCACTGGAACGTGCAGTCGGACCATGTCGAAATGTCCGACCCGCTGCAACTCGGGCTGACACCCCGGGACGCGGCCACCCTGTTCATGGCCATGCAGCCCTACTTTGCCGAAGACGGCATCACCCTCATTGCCCCCACCGCAGGACAGTCCAGCACCCGCTGGTTGGCGCACGGCGCAGCCTTTGTCGGCCTGCCAACCGCCTCGCTGGACCGCGTGGCCGGCCGCTCGGTGGACGCCTGGATGCCACGCCAGCCCCAGGCCAAGCCCTTGCGGCGGCTGCAAAATGAAATGCAAATGCTGCTCTACACCCACCCGGTGAATGACCAGCGCACCCAGTTCCGCCTGCCCATCGTGAATGCGTTCTGGGTCAGTGGCACGGGCACGTACAGCCCGACGCCGACGGCCACCCACGCAGCCAGCGCCCCGACCTGCTCCGTGCGCGATGCGTTGCGGGTACCCGCCTTGAACGATGACCCCGCTGGCTGGGCCCTGGCCTGGCATGCGCTGGACGCCTCTACCCTGGCGCATGACGTGCAGCGCCTGGCACAGGGTGAGCCGGTGCGCGTGACCCTGTGCAGCGACACGGGCTCCGTGACACTGGAAGCACAACCCTTGAGCGCCTGGGAGCGCCTGCGCCGCCGCATCGCCCCCCTGCAACCCCACCAGTTACTGAGCACCCTATGAACATCATCCCCCGCGACATTCCACCCCGTGCCGTTTGGGCGCTTGAGCAAGCCGGCGTGCACCCCCTGCTGGCGCGCCTGTTTGCGGCACGCGGCGTCAACAGCAAAGAGGAGTTGGACGAATCGTTGGCCAAGCTGCTACCTCCCGGAACCCTGTTGGGCATCGACCGCGCTGCCACTTTGCTGGCCGACGCCATTGCGCAGGATAAGCGCCTGTGCATCGTGGCCGACTACGACTGTGACGGCGCCACCGCCTGCGCGGTCGCCTTGCGCGGCCTGCGCCTGCTGGGTGCCAAGCATGTGAGCTACCTGGTACCCGACCGCGTGGTGGACGGCTACGGCCTGACCGCCCCCATTTCCCAGCGCGTGTTCGACCAGGGCGCCGACGTGCTCATCACCGTGGACAACGGCATTGCCAGCATGGAAGGCGTGGCCCACGCCAAACGCCTGGGCCTGCAGGTGCTGGTAACCGACCACCACTTACCGGCAGCCGAATTGCCCAACGCCGACGTCATCGTCAACCCAAACCAACCCGGCTGCCCGTTTGAGAGCAAATCCATTGCCGGAGTCGGTGTGATGTTCTACGTGCTACTGGCCTTGCGCTCCGAGTTGCGCACCCGCGGCGTGTTTGACGCAACCAACCAACCCAAGCTGGACGTGCTCTTGCCCCTGGTGGCACTGGGTACCGTGGCCGACGTGGTGAAGCTGGACGCCAACAACCGCCGCCTCGTCGCCCAAGGGATAAAACGGGTGCGGGCTGGCGCCATGCCTGCGGGGCTAGCTAGCCTTTTTGTAGCATCCGGCCGGGTGGCTGCGGTGGCCACCACCTTCGACTTTGGCTTTGCACTGGGCCCACGCATCAACGCCGCTGGCCGCTTGAGCGACATGACGCTGGGCATTGAATGCTTGGTCACCGACGACCCGGCCCAGGCCGATACCCTGGCCAAAACGCTGGACGGCATCAACCGCGAGCGCCGCGTGATTGAGGGCGACATGCGCGAGCAGGCCATGAACATTGTGGAAGGCCTGTTTGACGAAGGCGACGAGCCGCCGCCCGCCATTTGCGTGTTCGACCCCGACTTTCACGAAGGTGTGGTCGGTATCGTGGCCTCGCGTATCAAGGACAAGCTGCACCGCCCCAGCTTTGTGTTTGCCGCCAGCGCCGCACCGGGCAAGGAACACGAACTCAAAGGCTCGGGGCGCTCGATCCCCGGCTTTCATTTGCGCGACGCGCTGGACCTGGTCGCCAAGCGCTACCCCGGGGTACTCTTACGCTTTGGTGGCCACGCCATGGCGGCGGGCTGCACCATTGCCGAAGAACACTTTGACGACTTCGAACAAGGTCTGAATGAGGTGGCCCAGGAATGGCTGGACGAAGCCACGCTGACGCGCCGCCTGGAAACCGACGGCCCACTCAACCCCGAGTACCGCCGCGTGGATTTGGTCGACACCCTGCACAAAGAGGTCTGGGGCCAGGGCTTTGCCGCGCCCACCTTTAGCGAAGAGGTGGAAGTGCTATCACAACGGTTGGTCGGTGAAAAACACCTGTCCCTCAAGCTCAAACACCAGGGCCAGCCGGTAGACGGCATCTGGTTCGGCCACACCGACCCGCTGCCCGCCAAAGTCACCATCGCCTTCCGGCTGGACGCCGACGAATGGAATGGTGTGCGCCGGGTGAAGTTTCTGATCGAAGGCGCGGAAATTTAAGCCAATAATAGCCACAACGCCCGTGGAATGTGCGCAGCTAGCTCCTGAATGAATAGCAAATGTAAGCCACTTCAGACGCAGAAGAAACGTGCTTGCATTGAGGACTGCAGGGTATGCTGCTTCACTTTGGTAAGTGTTAGGACTTGATACATGATTAAAAGACGCGGGTGGGGTTTGCTCTTGGCGACGGCTCTCGCTTTAATGCTGTGGTTTGCCTGGGCGCAACTGCAGTCCCGCAAGTCGAGCGTCAATTTGGAGCGGTTTGGAGCGTGGTTGCAGTCTGACTCTGGAGCGCTGATGCGCCCGCTTTTCGACTTTGGCGTGCAAAACCGCAGGGCCGCTGGGCCGGCTGACGTTACGTTACCCGCAGTCCCTCCAAGCATTGGAGTCAAAACTTGGTCGTTGGCAAATGACACTGTGCTGCGCGTGGAGCTGGACGCCAACATCGACGGCATGCCCGTGGTATTGAAGTTCGTGCCCGTCATTCGCGGGGCCAATGGGATTTTTTACGACTGCGTGAGTGCAACCGCTGCAATCCATGTTGGCACGTTTTGCACGGCAGAGGCAGTGCGCTCTGCGGCTGACATCCCCGCGCAACTGGATGCCAATGAAAAAGTCACCGCAACCCTGCCGTTGGTGGTGAGCGCGTCCGGGGTTGACCTGCCAAGAGGGGCAGCCGCTGGTCGCGTGGTGGTGGTTCCGCAGAACGCCGACGATTTGCGCAACTGCGGATTTCAATGTGTCAAACCCCAAAGCTGCGTCACGCCTCGCCCACTTGCGTGCGGCAAAACCGTGGACGAGGGCAATAGCGGCTGGACAGAGCTTGCAGCAACCACCAGCGACTTCCGCGGCGACAGCTTTGCCACCCGCACGCAAGCCGACCAAGCCTGCGCGCAGTCGTTGGGGGCGGGCTACTACGTGTTGCCGTCCGGCAGCATCGGAGGCGTCACCAAGCTCGCGGGTGGCGGGGAATACTGGCTGCACGACCAATCACATCCGCCAAGCAACTGCTGGAAGACGGACTACTTTTGAAACGCGCAGTGCCACGCGAAAATTTAAGCCAATAGTAGCCAAAACGCCCGTATAACGTGCGCAAGTAGCTCTTATTTTGATAGCGACATACGCATAATGATGACAACCAAGCAACACCTCACAATCCTCACCGGCGCCTCACGCGGCATGGGCTTAGCCTTGGCCGAGCAACTGCTCGCGCGCAATGCCACGCTGTTGTGCATCTCCCGCCATGCCAACCCTGCCCTCGCAGACCACGCCGCCCAATGCGGTGCCACGTTAGAGCAGTGGACGCAGGATTTGGCCGATGGCGTGGGTGCCGCTCAGCGCCTGCAAGCCTGGCTGCAAGGGCTGGATGCCACCCAGTTCGCCAGTGTGACCTTGATCAACAACGCCGGCGTCATCCCCACCGTGGCGCCGCTGGACCAGTCCGCCCCCGCCGAATTGGCGCATGCCCTGCGGGTGGGGCTGGAGGCCCCCATGGTGCTGTGCAGCGCTTTTCTAAGCGCCACCCGCACTTGGCAGGTGCCGCGCAAGGTGCTCAATATCTCGTCAGGGCTCGGGCGCCGGGCCATGGCTTCCCAGTCGGCCTACTGCGCGGCCAAGGCGGGCATGGACCATTTCACCCGCTGCATGGCGCTGGATGAAGCCTTGCGACCCAACGGCGCCCGGGTTTGCTCGCTGGCACCCGGCGTGATTGACACCGACATGCAGGTACAACTGCGCACAGCACAGGCCAACCAATTTCCGGACCGCGCCAGTTTTGAGGGCCTGCACGCGCACGGTCAGCTGACCAGCCCCCTGGATGCGGCCCGCCAGGTGCTGGCCTACTTGGCGCGCCCGGATTTTGGTGACAAACCCGTGGCGGACGTGCGGGAATGACGCCAAGCCGGTCTACACAGAGGTTGAAGTACTTGACTTGAACGAAGCGCCAGCGCCCCCCCCGTTAGCGCCTTGTGGCTTTCGTATTTTTTCGGGCAGCGGCCACCGTCAACACCTCCAGCTGCACATCATCGCTATCGGCCAAGCCAGCGCGGGCACCCAAACCAAGGCGCAGGCGCTGAATTTCATCCGCGCCCAGTGGCGCTGGTAGCTTGAGCTGCACCAGCAACACAGGC
>CAJASG010000651.1 GCA_903944555.1 uncultured beta proteobacterium | reverse complement strand
GGTGCCAATGGTTACCTGATCGACCAGTTCCTGCGCGACACCCCCAACCAACGCACCGACAGCTATGGCGGCACACTAGAAAACCGTGCGCGCTTCCTGTTTGAAGTGCTGACCGCCGTCACCGCGGCCATCGGCGCGGACCGCGTGGGCCTGCGCCTGTCCCCCCTGAACAGCTACAACAGCATGAAGGACAGCGACCCCGTTGGCCTGACCGCCTTCCTGGCCGAGAAGCTGAACGCCTTCAACCTGGCCTATCTGCACATGATGCGTGCGGACTTCTTCCAGGTGCAAAAGGGTGACGTAATGACCGTGGCCCGTGAAAAGTACAAGGGTGTGCTGATCGGCAACATGGGCTACACCGCCGAAGAGGCTGAGGCAGCCATTGCCGCTGGCAAGCTCGACGCCGTGGCCTTTGGCACCAGCTTCCTGGCCAACCCCGATCTGCCCGAGCGCATCAAGGCTGGCGCAGCGTTGAACGTACCCGACGCCAGCACCTTCTACACCCCCGGCGCCAAGGGCTACACTGATTACCCCACGCTGTAAAACGGCTGTCGTTTGCACATTACGGAGATTTAACATGCCCCAACTCAAACTATCGTATTTCGACTTTCACGGCGGCCGCGGCGAGCCCGTGCGCCTGGCATTGGCCATTGGCGACATTGCGTTTGAAGACCACCGCTTTACCTTTCCCGAGTTTGCCGAGGTGCGCAAGACCGCGCCCTTTGGCCAAGTGCCCTTGCTGGAGGTGGACGGTGTACAAGTCACCCAGTGCGACGCCATCCTGCGCTATGCGGGCAAATTGGCAGGCCTGTACCCAACCGATCCCTACCAAGCACTGCTGTGCGACGAGGTGATGTACGTGGTGGAAGAAGCCAACGTCAAGCTGGGCCCCACTTTCCGCATGACGGGTGAAGAGCAAAAGCAGGCGCGTTTGGCGCTGGTCAACGGCTCCATGCCCGTGTACTTGGCATGGTTGCAAAGCCAGTTGCTGGCCCACGGTGGCGAATACTTTGCAGACAACCGCCTGACCATTGCCGACCTGAAGGTGTTTGTGGAAATGCGCGGCCTCAACTCCGGCCGCTTGGACCATATCCCCGTCGACTTGGTGGAACAGGTAGCGCCCGCCCTGAATGTCCACCTGCAGCGCATTGCCCAGATCCCAGCCGTGGCGGCGTATTACGCAAAGTTTGGCGTCTGAAGCAAAAAATACTTGCACCAAACCTCTGTGGGCTTGTCTGTGGATAAGCGTGTTCACAAGCCCCAAGACCCGCGCCCCGCTTGACGCTGCGAGCCGTGCCTTTTTTTTAGGCAGATACAGATCACCAGAGGATTGGCGTTTCGGAGTGTGTTAAGGCGCAGCGGCTACTTCACCCAGTTGGGGAAGTAGCCCAACGCGTCCTGCACCTTGCTGTCGTGGGCGGGCACCACGACCAACTCCGGCTCGGCTTGCACCAGCGCACGCACCTGGGCCACGCTGGCCTGGGTCTGGTCGGCATTGTTATCCACCAGCATGCCTGCGGCCCAGAACTTGGGCGCGCCCACCTGCACCGCCGTCTTGGTCCAGGCCACATCACCAATGAAGAAATACACCGTGCCGGAATCGGCGGTGACAAACAAACCAATCGAACCCGGTGTGTGGCCCGGCATGGGCACCAGCACCACCGTGCCGTCCTGGTACAGGTCCAGGCTTTGCGCGTAGCCCTTGAACGGGCCGGAGGTGAACTCCAGCACCTCCCAGCGGATCGACGTGGCCGCCACCTGCGAGGCCCACGTGCCCCCAGGCCCGGTGGTTGGGTTGCGGATGACTTCCAACTCAGGGGCCGACACACCAATCTTGGCGTCCGGGAAATCCAGCACGCCGCCCGCGTGGTCCCAATGGCTGTGGCTCAAAATGACCCGTTGCACCGGCGGCATACCGGCCTGGCGCAGCTGCTCGCGCGCCGGCAGCACCGGGCGGTCGTATTTGAAGAAGGGGCGCAGCCACACCGGCATGCATTGCTGGTATTGGCCATCGACCTGACTGCCCATGCCAGTGTCAAACAACAGGTAGTCCTGCCGATGTTTGATCAAAAATGCGGAGAAGTTCGAGTCAACTTGTTTGACGAAACTGCCACCGGGGCTCAGCAGCCCTTCCATCACCGCCACCTGTGAGGTCTTGATGATGGCAAAGCCCACCTGTGGCGGCGTATTGCCAGCAGGCGCGGCGCTAAACGAGGGGCTGGCGCAAGCCAGTGCAAGGGAAATACTGAAAATCAATGAACGCAACATGGTGACCTGACAGAAGTAAAAGACGCAGCGTAAAGCTTGGTCTATGCTCCAAGGTCAAGCACTATTTTTGCGGCCAGTGCCGCCAATCGGTGTAAGTCCGCGTAGATCCATGAAAGGGGGCGCTGCCATGAACATCAGCCAACTGGCAAAAGCGGCCGGCGTATCGACCGACACCGTGCGCTATTACGAGAAGCAGGGGCTCATCAGTGCCCCGGATCGGCAAGACAACGGCTACCGGTTCTACACCGAGACCCATGCTGCAGCGTTACGTTTTGTGCGCGGGGCGCAGGCCTTGGGCTTCTCGCTGGCCGAGATTCGGAACATCCTGCCCCAACTGACCCAGGGCAAACTCGGGCGCGCCG
>CAJASG010000650.1 GCA_903944555.1 uncultured beta proteobacterium | reverse complement strand
GTTTGCCCTTGAGTGAATCAGGCACTTCACCGGCCACGATGCGCTGCGCCAAGCCTTCCACAATGGCGGTTTTGCCGACACCTGGCTCGCCAATCAGCACCGGGTTGTTTTTGGTGCGGCGTTGCAGCACCTGGATGGCGCGGCGGATTTCGTCGTCACGGCCAATCACCGGGTCAAGCTTGCCCATGCGGGCGCGTTCGGTCAGGTCAACACAGTATTTTTTGAGCGACTCGCGCTGGTCTTCTGCGTCGGCACTGTCCACGTTTTGGCCGCCACGCACGGCGTCAATGGCGGTCTCCAAACTTTTGCGGGTCAAACCGTTGTCTTTGACGAGTTTGCCGATGTCGAGCTTGCTGTCGGTGAGTGCCAGCAGGAACAACTCACCAGCGACAAACTGGTCGCCGCGTTTCATGGACTCCTTTTCGGCCGCCTGCAGCAGCGAGACCATGTCACGGCCCACAGTCACCTGATCATGGCCCTGCACCTGCGGCAGCTTTTTGATGGCAGCCTCAGATGCCGTGAGCAGGCCTTGCACGTTGACGCCAGCTCGCTGCAAAAGCGCCTTGGGACCGCCGTCTTGCTTGAGCATGGCGACCAGCACATGGGCTGGCTCGATATATTGGTTGTCATTGGCCAAGGCCAAGCTTTGCGCTTCGCCCAAGGCTTCCTGAAATTTGGTCGTGAGTTTCTCGATTCGCATACAACTCCTTTGAATTAGCCTGCAGCTTGTGGCTGTGCAGTCAATTTCAAGGCTTGCAGCCCGCCATGGCATTGATGTGCATCAACAAACGCCACGCCGACTTTGCGCGGCGCGCAGGCTCCGCTTCCATCTAGCCGTTGTGCGCTTCGATGCCCCATTTGGCCAGTGCGGCATCGTCGGCAACGCGGGCATCGACCCAACGTGAGCCATCGGGCGTTTGCTCTTTCTTCCAGAACGGTGCCTGAGTTTTGAGGTAGTCCATCAGAAACTCGCAAGCCTGGAAGCTCTCACCCCGGTGGGCCGAGGTGACTGCCACCAGCACAATCTGGTCCAGCGGCTGCAACAGTCCCACGCGGTGGATCACCCGGGCACCAAAGATATCGAAACGCTGGTGGGCCGCGTCGATCATGGCTTCGATCGACTTTTCGGTCATGCCGGGGTAGTGCTCCAGCTCCATGCTGTTGATGCCGCCCGGCGTTCCGGCGGTACGGTCACGCACAGTGCCGACAAAACTGCACACAGCACCGATGCGGGGGTCGTGTGCACGCAGCGCCTGCACCTCGGTGCTGAGATCAAAGTCGGCAGTCTGGATTGTGACGCGGGCGGTAGTAGGCAAAATCAACCGCCTGTGACCGGCGGGAAGAAAGCCACTTCGGCCCCCTCGATCAAGGCGGCGGACTCGTCGCTCATGACCTGGTTGAGGGCGATGCGCACCGCGCGGCCGCGCGCCAAGGCAAGGCCCGCGGGACCAGCGCGGGTTGCCAGTTCGTCGCGCAAGTCCGCCAAGGTGGGAGCAACGGTCTCCAGCACTTCGCCGGACACGCCCATGGCCTCGCGGATGGACGCGAAATATTTAACCTGCACCTTCATGCCAGCAACTCCGAAAAAGATACATAGCGCACGCTGTCGCCATACACAATGGATGTATTGGCCGGGTTATCCACCAAACCATCACCCCACACCGCCGAGGTCAGCACCCCGGAACTTTGGTTAGGGAACAGGTCCAAACCACCCGCCGCGTTGCGCCGCACGCGCAAAAATTCCTGGCGTTTATCGGCCCGGGGCCAATCAAAATCTGCGCGGGCAGCTACCGTTTTCATAGCAACATCGGTCACCCCTTGCAGCTGCAGCAAGAAGGGCCGCACCAGCACCAGAAAAGTCACCAGACTGGACACCGGGTTGCCCGGCAAGCCCAAAAAGTGGGCCGCCCCAATACGGCCATGGGCAAAGGGCTTGCCCGGCTTGATGGCGATTTGCCACAAATCCAGAGTGCCCAGTGTTTGCACTGCAGGCTTGATGTGGTCTTCTTCCCCCACCGACACACCGCCGCTGGTCAGAATCACATCATGGGACAGCGCCGCATCACGCAGCGCCTGCACCGTGGCTTCGCGCTGGTCGGGCACGATGCCCAGATCGGTCACCTCACAGCCCAGGCGGCGCAGTAGCGCACTCAGGAAAAAGCGGTTGGAGTTGTAAATAGCACCCGGCTTCATGTCCTTCGGCGCCACAGTGCCGGGCATCACCAGCTCGTCACCGGTAGAAAACAAAGCCACGCGGGGACGGCGCACCACCAACAATTGGTCCAAACCAACGCTGGCCGCCAAGCCCAACTCAGCAGGCCCCAGGCGGTGGCCCTTGGCCAACACCACCTCGCCCTGCGCCACGTCTTCACCAGCGCGGCGAATCCACTGACCGGGCAACGGCAGAGAGTTCACCCGCACGCGCGGCAAACCATCGACATCCGGCAGCGGGGTGCAGTCTTCCTGCATGACCACGGCGTCCGCACCCAGTGGGACCGGCGCACCGGTAAAAATGCGGGCCACCGTGCCGGGTTGCAGAGCAACGCCCGACGTGCCGGCGGCAATCCGCTGAGAGACCGCAAACTCCGCGCCTTGGTCATGCGCCTCAGCGCAACGCAGTGCATACCCGTCCATGGAACTGTTGTCGTGCGGTGGTACCTGAAGGCCTGACACCACGTCTTGCGCGAGCACCCGGCCATCGGCATCCCCGGTGGGAACGGACTCGAATTCCTGAAGCGTTTGGGCATGCCCAAGCAATAGCTGCAGGGCGTCAAACAGGGGTTTGAGCGGGGGGCGCGTTGGAGCGGTCATGCCATCAACCTCTTTATTGCTATAGATTAAGTAGCTGCTTGCGCACTATCCACGGGGGCTATAGGCATATTTGGCACCTAATTTGCTCAGTATCCGCATTCCCGGGAAATGAGGGCTTTGATGGCATCCACATCGGCATCCATCACCAGCAGGCGCTTGGGCAGCGCCTCAATCCCGTCAAATTTGGGCGGCCGCTCGGGTTGGCGTCCCAGCGCTTCCACAATGGTCTCGGCAAACTTGATCGGCAATGCGGTTTCCAGCACCACCATGGGAATGCCGGGCGCGCGCTGCTCCAACGCAACCTTCAGTCCGTCAGCCGTGTGGGTATCAATCACCATGCCGTGGCGATTCCAGGTGTCACGGATGGTGTCCAGCCGGTTGGCGTGGGTGCTCTTGCCGCTGACAAAGCCGTAGCGGCTGGCCGCCTGCGCAAAGGCCGGGTCCGCGCTCAGGTCGAACTTGCCGTCTTTGGCCAGTGCATCGGCAAACAGCGCCTTCACGCGTGCGCCATCACGGCCCAGCAGATCGAACACAAAGCGCTCGAAGTTGCTGGCTTTGGAGATGTCCATCGACGGGCTGGAGGTCTCATGCGTATCGGCACTGCCACGCACGCGGTAGACGCCGGTGCGGAAGAACTCGTCCAACACGTCGTTTTCGTTGGTGGCCACCACCAGTTTGTCGATGGGCAGGCCCATCATGCGGGCCACATGGCCGGCGCAGACATTGCCGAAGTTGCCCGACGGCACGGCGAAGCTGATCTTCTGGTCATTGGTCGTGGTGGCCTGGATGTAGCCGGCAAAGTAGTACACCCCCTGGGCCAGCAAGCGGGCCCAGTTGATGGAGTTGACGGTGCCAATTTTGTACTTGCGCTTGAATTCCAGATCATTGCTGACCGCCTTGACCAGGTCCTGGCAGTCGTCAAACACGCCTTTGACGGCGATGTTGTAGATGTTGGCGTCTTGCAGGCTGAACATTTGCGCCTGCTGGAAGGCACTCATGCGCTCATGCGGGCTGGTCATGAACACGCGCACGCCTTTTTTGCCGCGCATGGCGTATTCGGCCGCGCTGCCGGTGTCGCCGCTGGTGGCACCAAAAATATTCAGCTCTTCGCCGCGCCGCGCCAGCTCGTACTCGAACAGGTTGCCCAGCAACTGCATGGCCATGTCCTTGAAGGCCAGCGTGGGGCCGTTGGACAGGGC